>JADGBP010000119.1 GCA_015231395.1 Desulfamplus sp.
GGTGATCGGAATCCGGTCATGAGCGTTTAATTAGCAATGTTGTTCAATTAACTTAATCAGTCTATTAGCAATGTTGTTCAATTAACTTAATCAGTCTATTAGCAATGTTGTTCAATTAACTTAATCAGTCTGACAGTAAGTCCGTCTAAATTATCATAATTGATCGGAAATTTGACCATAGTCTCATCAGTCCCCATCATCTTTACAAGTCTTCCATGCACTCCTTGCAATTTGCGATCAATCTCCATAAACACCATAAATCCATTATTTAAAGGCGTGAAAACAAGTTCAACCTCTTCAAGTAGCTTTTTAAAATGCCCTTCAACAGGTCTCAATGAAAATTCTTGCATAAACGGCACTCTCATATTCATATTACGTGGTGCCGGTTCGCAGACAACTTTATAGACTTCAAGACCCATATCGACTGCACTGCCAATAACTGCATCCATCAAGGGGTGAGGCTGAATATGGATATAATCCTTATCTGTAGGGTCAACAGCCATCTTGATATCAAGACCTGTCTCCACCCATGTTTTAGTCTTTCCCGCCGTAACAGGAGTGTCAAGTGGTAATAAAAAATCAAAATCAAACTTTTTTGTCTGGTTCTTATTGATAGTAAAAGGTTCTGAAATCTGAAACTCTGTAATAACAGCATTACGTGTTATATTGATATCTTCCTCATCTCCCTTACTGTTTTCTATCTCAATTTCATCTTCATAAGTACTTATAATCTTAAAGTAAATACTATCAACATTCTGTTCTACAGAGCCTCCTTTAACAAATACTTCTCCTTTGACAGATTCTCCAGGTCTGAAGAGCTCATTAAAAAACAAGGTATTCACATTTGCCGAGCCAATTCCTATTGTTGAAAACATTTTGTTTAACAATGACATGTTTTGTTTCTACTCCTTTCTTATATTGTTATTCTACTTGTACTTATTTTATTATTCAGGAATTTGAATCGCTGAAATAATTACAGCGAAGTCGCTTATGTTCTTGAACTTATTTTCTTGAACTTATTTTCTTGCACTTATGTTCTTGTACAGCTATCTGAATTCAACAAGCATTGTAAAAAACTTAAAAACAACACATTATGTTTCGCTGTCTTATCATCAATATTTTACGTCGATATTTTACGTCGTCTTATCATAAATATTTTAAAAATCAAACCTGAATCCGTGGCATAAAATAAAGAGGGGGTTATTATTAATGGAATTTATCGCAGACCTTCATATCCATTCCCATTTTTCAAGAGCTACAGCAAAAAATCTTGATCTTGAGCATATCTGTAAATCGGCAATGCTTAAAGGGATAACTGTTGTGGGAACAGGAGACTTTACACATCCTGGGTGGTTTCAAGAGCTTGAAGAGAATCTTGAACCGGCTGAAGATGGGCTGTTTAGACTCAAAGAAGATGGGTTGTTTAAACTTGAAACAGAACTTAAAACAGAACTCAACGCAGCATTTACAACAGAACTCAAACCAAAAATAGAGACAGATTTTTGCAGAAACAATGTCAGATTTATTCTTCAGTGTGAGATAAGCTCAATCTACAAAAAAGATGGTAGAGTGAGGAAAAATCACAACTTGATCTATTTTCCTGATATGGCAAGTGTAAAAGCCTTTAATGAGAAACTTGGCAGAATCGGCAATATCACTTCTGACGGTCGCCCGATTTTGGGTCTTGACTGTGAGAAACTTTTAGAGATTGTGCTTGAAACTTCTGAAGATGGTTTTATGATTCCTGCCCATATCTGGACACCATGGTTTTCCATGTTCGGCTCAAAATCAGGATTTGATTCTGTTGAGGAGTGCTTTGGTTCTCTTGCACACCATATTTTTGCGGTCGAAACCGGTCTTTCATCAGATCTGCCAATGAACTGGAGGATTGAAAACTTGGACAAAATGAGCTTTATATCCTGTTCTGATGCACATTCTCCGATGTTCATGGGAAGAAACGCCTCTTGTTTCAATACTTCTCTGTCATATTCAGGAATAAAAGATGCACTTAAAAACTCCTCTTCAAATGGCTCCTACCTTGGCACAATTGATATGCATCCGGCAGAGGGAAAATATCATTATGATGGACACAGAAAATGCAATATATGCTTTAATCCATCTGAAACTGTGCGTCATGAAGGTATATGTCCAGTATGCGATAAGCCTCTTACTCTTGGAGTTCTTTACAGGGTTCAGGAGCTTGCTTCAAGACCAGAAGGGTATATCCCTGAAAACCGCCACAGATATCAGACTATTATTCCCCTTGCAGAGCTTCTTTCCGAGATATGCGGGACAGGGACAAAAACAAAAAAGGTGGATGCATATTACAGAAAAGCATTGGCAAGTCTTGGGTCTGAACTTGATATTTTGTTAAAAAAAGATCTTGATGAAATTGACAGAGCCGGTATTCCCCTGCTGGCTGAAGCTGTAAAGAGAATGCGAAGCAACAAGATCTTTGTGACTCCCGGCTTTGATGGTGAATTTGGACGGGTCACTGTTTTTGCCCCTGAGGAAAAAGATCGGCTCAGAGGGGATATAAGTATCTTCCCAGTGCCTTTGGCTGCAACAATCCATGTGGCTGAGGCTGCAACAATCCCTCCACCTACAATAGCACCTCTGGCTGCAAAAATCCCAATTCCTCCGATTGCAACAGTACCTCTGGCTGCAAAACAGAGTAAAAATAATGGAGTCAATAAAGAGACCAGAGAGCAAGTGTCTGATCGTAAAACAGCAGGTTGCCTTAATCAGCAACAACAGCAGGCTCTTAACTCTAAAAATAGACCACTTTTAATGGAAGCTGGTCCCGGCACAGGCAAGACCCGTACATTGACAGAAAAAATAGCATCTCTTGTTATAAATGACGATGTAAAACCACAATCCATACTTGCCCTGACTTTTACCACAAAGGCAGCAGAGGAAATGCGGCACAGAGTTGAAAAATTATTATGCCAATGTTCAGAGCTCAAGCAGCCTTGCTTCAATTCTTACAATGCTGACATTCCTATACAACAAGAAAATGCAAAACAGATTTTTGTATCAACTTTCCATGGCTTCTGTCTTATGGTTCTAAAGGAATATACAGATCACAAGTTTCTAATATCAGACGATACTTTGCGTAAGGCATTGATTAAAAAGTCCATAAAACTCGCATTTCCGGATAATATCAGGGAAATTTCCTCTTCAAAAATGGAACATGCCATTGCTATGTTAAAGCAGGGGAATGCTTTGTATTCTGATATTTCAGACAAATTATCAGATTCCAGCATTTCAAATCTTATATCAGATTCTAAAAAATACGAGATGACTATGCAGGTTCTGTTAAAATATCAAGAGTTGCTCTCCTGCTATCAACTGGTTGACTTTGAAGATCTTATGAACATGGTTTTAAAGCTGCTTCAAAATGATGATACACAGCAGAATGATGGTGCAATGTCTCATGATAGTGCAAAGCCCAATTATGGTGCAAAGTCTGAAGTATTATCCAGATTAAAGAAAAGATTTGAATATATTTTTGTTGATGAATACCAAGACATCAATAAAGGGCAATATCAACTAATTAAGCTCATGGCAGGAGATGGAAGAAATTTGTGTGTCATAGGCGATCCTGACCAAGCTATTTATGGATTCCGTGGTGCAGATAACCGATATTTCAAACGGTTCAAACATGATTATCCTGATACTGAAAAAATTGTTTTTAAAAGAAATTACAGATCAACCGAAACCATACTTGAGGTATCATTTCAGTTAATAAATAGCAACAAAAGCCAATGTCCAATGGATGATGACGTTCAGTGCTCAATGTCTCAAGATGTTCAATATTCAATTTCTGACGACGTTCAATATTCAGTGTCTGAAGATGTTGAATGTTCAATACCTAAAGATCTTCAATGTTCCCAATGTTCAACGTCTGAAGTATATGCTCCAAAATTTTCACAGATGCAGCTTTCAAAAAAGGAAAAGCTCTTTTCAGGTATTCATGGAGAACAGCAGATTCATATACTTGATGCTGCTTCTGAAGATGCCCAGGCAGTGATGATCGGCAAAACCATTGAGCACCTTGTTGGGGGGCTTTCAATGTTTTCCATGGATG
The DNA here is from genome assembly GCA_015231395.1 of Desulfamplus sp. Lineage (GTDB taxonomy): Bacteria > Desulfobacterota > Desulfobacteria > Desulfobacterales > Desulfobacteraceae > Desulfamplus. The sequence goes on from JADGBP010000119.1 coordinate 4,091, forward strand.
CAGGCAAAGCAGATGCTACATTACAAAATGAATACTCATTTGCAGATGTGGCAGTACTTTACAGGACTAAAAAACAAAGTGCTGTGCTCACCAAAGTTTTTGAAAAAGCAGGAATCCCCTTTCAAACCGCAGACAAGGATAACATATTTTTACAAAGCGGCATTAAAGAGTTGATATCATGTTTCCGGATATTACTGGACAAAGGAACATTTTACGATTTCGAGGTAATGTTCAGTTATCTTGAATCTGCCAAAGGCAAGCAGGCAAGAGAGAAACTCAATATCTCAAAAAAGAAACTCAATATCTCAAAAAAGAAACTCAATATCTCAAAAAAGAAACTCAATATCTCAAAAAAAGATACAATTGAGAGCAAGGAACCTCCTGTAAAACTAATGGATTTTTGCAACAGCATTAAAGGGGAAAGCACATCAGAAATTTTGAATAAGATAATGGTTGAACTGGCAATAGACAAAGTTATCATGAATAATAAAAAGAGTATGGAAACTTTGAGGCTTCTTGTGAAAGAGGCGAAAAAATATCTTGATCCAGTAGTTTATTATGAAAATATTGCGATGAAAAAAGATATTGATACTGTCGAATATCAGGCGGAAAAGGTGTCACTAATGACCATGCATGCAGCTAAGGGGCTTGAATTTAAAGTTGTCTTTATTGCAGGGTGCGAAAATGGACTAATTCCTTTTTATAATCATGGTGGAAAATGCGAAAATTTTGAAGAGGAGCGGCGTCTTTTTTACGTAGCCATCACACGGGCAGAAGAGTTGCTTTATCTGTGTTATGCAAAAAAACGTCAGATATATGGACAAATAGTGGCAATGGAGAAATCCTTATTTCTTCATGATATTGAGGAGAACCTTAAAAATTACAGCAGAGCCAAATCAAGAAAAACAAAAAAATCAAATTTTACTGAACAGTTGGATTTGTTCAGTAAAATTTGATTTGAGTGGTTTCCATCTGAGTTCAACCTCAAACCATCTTGATGTAGATTAGATTTATGTAGATTAGATTTCATATCCAACCAATCATATTCAAAAGGGAAAAATATGAGTTCCAATTCGGGGATCTGGCAGAAAATCACAACATTCTCTAAAACGCCCTTGCATCAAGTGAAAGAATTGCCCAGATTTTAGGATACGCTGAATTTCTTATAGCAAACTCTCACATACTGCTCACGATCTAAAAGTGCTTTAATATACTTTATTTGAGATACTAATATTTATTTTTTATACAACATTATCTTTTTTATTGACAATTTATTTGATGTGTGGATATGTTTTTCCCATTATATTAAAATGAAATTTCAATATAATATGCTTTTATCAGGTTCGTATCATTTAAGTATTGTCAAAGTTGATTAGTTTGTAATAAGGTTTTCATTACAAAATACTATTATGTTGACCTCTGGGAGGCATTTTTTATGGCAACAGACTCGGTTGAATCCAGAAATATCGGGGCTTCAAGGAAAAAAATGGGAGAGTTGATTGAAAAAGGAAAAAGAGAGGGTTTTCTTTCATATGATGAATTATCAGGATGAATTATCACAACTTATTAATATTAACAATTTGTCTGTCAGAGCTGAAAATGTCTTGCTCCAAAATGTTGGATCTATCGAAGAGTTGCTATCATTAGATGAAGAAAAAATATTGAATTTAAGGAACTGCGGAAGAAAAACAGTTCAAGAAATTCTTGCGTTTCAAGATACAATACGTTCTGACAGATTTATACCAATTATCTTTTCAGAAAAACAACCATCTCAAGAATCTCAACCATCTCCGTCAATTGCAGACAAATTAAAAGAAGCACCATCTGAAGAATCTTTATCTCTTTTGCCCCTTTTCAGCTCGTTCCCTCTTTTTAATATAAACGAACTTGAGATAACCCCTGATGATTTACATCCGGAATTTTATGCTTCAACTAAGCTCTCCGATTTAGCTTTATCAAGGCGAACTGCTAACGTCCTATACTACTCTGGTATAGAGACTCTTGGGGAACTTATTTTAACTTCAGGGTACTCATTATTACGCAAAAAGAATTTTGGTCGTAATAGTTTGGCTGAACTCAAAGATATAGTCCGTTCTATTTGCTTAAAAGAAACTTCATACAACAGTGGTAATTCAACACAAATTGATTACAGCTCATATAAAAGCATGATCTCAACCTTTCTCCAACAATCTGGAATAAGTAAGCACCAAGATAACAAACGCAATGAAGACATTATCTTCAAAAGGTTTTGTTTTCAAGAAGGTAAAGTTCCTACCCTCGAAGAACTTGGTCAAGATTTTGGAATAACCAGAGAAAGAGCCAGACAAATTTTACTTAAAGCAACAACAACTCTTCAGATAAAATCCAATTTAGATAAATTGTCTTATTTTTGGGAACGCTTTGACTCCATTGTTACTCAAGGTGGGGGTATGATCCATTTAGGCTCACTACCTGCTGCCTTGCAGGCTGAATTCAACTGGTCAAATCCTCCATACTATCGAGCTTTAGGGCAATTACTTATTCTTCGTGAGCCTGATGCCAACTTAAAAGAAGAGAGTAATCTTGTTACTGCACAATCTACATGTCTTAACTGTGATGTGCCATTAAAATACTTGTTATCATTGGATTTTGACTCAATTAACTGCCTTCATATTAAAGTGCTTGCGGTAAAATTGAGTTCTCATTGCCAAAATAATTGTTATCAAAACACCAACCCTTCAAACCACCCTGTTACAACATTCCATAAGGCTTTTATTGAGCATTTAATTGATAAAAGTGGAGATAGATTTGCTTTGCATAACAATTTGGTATCATCTTATGACAAGTGGCTTGTTAAATACTCTGGAAAACTTGAAGGTATCATCTGCC
>JADGBP010000011.1:0-3147 GCA_015231395.1 Desulfamplus sp.
GTCTGTAAATTAGTGGTCTGTAAATTAGTGGTCTGTAAATTAGTAGTCTGTAAATTAGTGGTCTGTAAATTTCCTGTCTTTAAAACAGTCCCATCATGGTCAAGGCATTGCTGACGATTTCTTTCATGTACTTGGAACATGGGCTTTATTAGTTTGAAGTTAGTATCATCTTTTTTGTTGTTCAGATCATCTGCTTGGCAGTCCATCTCATGAGTTGAATATGTATGCCCCATATGAATTTCATATCCCTCACCCTGAACATCGTCCCATGAAAACCGGCTCAGAGTTGTGATTTTAGGAGCTTTGAGCACCGTACCTACAGGAAGAAGATTTAATCCTTCTGTCTTTCCGGGATCTCCCTCCAGACCTTCAGGGTCATCTACATATTGCCCTAAAATCTGATATCCTCCGCAGATACCCAGCACATGTCCTTCAGATTGAGCGTATGCTTTGATTTTTATATCCCAGCCCGTCTCTTTCAACCACGTCAAATCTGATCTTGTGTTTTTTGATCCCGGAATTATAACAGCCTTGAATATTGAAAGATCAACGGGTGTGTCCACAAAGATCACCTGAATTTCAGGAGTATCAGCAAGAGCATGAAAATCCGTAAAATTAGATATGTGCTTTAACTTAATCACTGCAATGACGGGTTTGTCTCGGTCAATCGAAGATATGGCAGGGCACTTTTCAATCTCCACCGAATCTTCCGCGTCTATTTTGAGATGGTGATACCATGGCAGAACTCCGAGAATCTGTTTTCCGGTTCTCTTCTCGATCCATTCAACACCATCCTTGAACAGATCGATATCTCCTCTGAACCGGTTGATGATTATCCCTTTAATCATGTCACGATATTTTTGAGGCAGACATTCAAGGGTTCCCACAATCTGCCCGAAAACGCCACCTCTATGGATATCTGCAACCAGAATCACATCAGCTCCTGCGTATTCTGCCATTCTGAAATTGACAATATCTGATGGCATGAGATTTACCTCGGCACATGAGCCAGCTCCTTCCAGAATGATCATTTCAAAACGTTCCTGAAGCCTGTCAAATGCATCGCACGCAGCCTTGAAATAGTACTCCTTGCGGGAATGGTAGTCTATTGCACTGCTATTTTCAAAAGCCACCCCGTTAAGTACCACCTGAGAGCCTTTTTCTCCGGTAGGTTTCAGAAGGACAGGATTCATATCAACATGGGGAGCTATACGTGCAGCTTCAGCCTGGACAATCTGTGCTCTTCCCATTTCAAGACCTTCCGGTGTTATGCCTGAGTTGTTTGACATGTTCTGGGCTTTAAATGGGGCAACTGATATTCCAAGATCAACAATGTATCGGCAGATGGCAGCTCCCACAATACTTTTGCCCACATCAGACCCTGTTCCAAATACAGCGATTGGTTTTATTTTTTTCATTTTTCTATGCCGATCCGTGCTGCCACTCCCTCTTTATAGTAGTGTTTGATCTCTTTCATTTCTGTTACCAGATCTGCTTTGTCAATAACACTTTGAGGTGCTCCACGACCTGTGATGACAAGTTCAATATGTTCCGGTTTCGCGTCAATAAGATTAATCATCTCTTGTTCTGAAAAAAGATCACACATCAATGCCACATTTGCCTCTTCAGCGATTACAAGGTCATGCTCCCCTTTTTCGAGAATATTGAACAACCGGTTATACCCTTTTCTGCCAGCTTCAATATCTTCCGGTGAAGGACGACCTTTGACAAATCTACCCATACCATACTGCTCTACTGTAATTTGATCCTTGAATTTTTCCAAAGCCTTGATTTCGGAATAATCCCCCTGTTTCAGAAACTGGACAATAAAAACCTTTAAACCGGCACCTGCGGCACGAATAGCAAGTCCAAGAGATGCTGTGGTTTTACCTTTACCATTGCCGGTATATACTTGAACATATCCTTTTTTCAAAAAAAATCTCCCATGTTATAGTATTCCAGAAAAGTATTTTTGTTCGCTATACCCTTAATTTCTGGGCTTATACGGCGATTCTGCCAAGTTAATAAGCTTGGCAATAAAAAATTGCGATTTAAAATAATCAGGATCAACTGCCTCCGTGCTCTTTTCCGCTGTACAATCTGCCATTTTTGGTTTCAAGAAAACCTTTCAAGGCGATCTCTTCCTGTTTTATAAACCCTTTGTCCGGCAGAGACCCGTTGTTGACCATCTCGATCACAGCACACGCCGACGCGGCAGTTGTCCATGAAATCGCACGCCACCGTTTTCCATCAATAGTGATTGGATAGTATGCGTTCACATATTCATCACGAAACAGATTCTTATCCTGCAAGCCTTCAGCAGAAGCATGGACATAGACCACATCGTCATTAACTGCAGGTTTTGCGTTTGTAAGAATCTCCCCTGCTTTTTTGCGGTCTTCACGCATAAGAAGCTCATGAAAGAAAAAATTCATCTGTTTCACATGACCTGGATAGCGTATGCTTTTGTAATCAAGGTTGTCTACTCTTCCAATGTATGTTTCGCACATGGTTCCAAGTCCGCCTGAGGTTGTAAAAGCTTCAAGCTGAATGCCGTGAATAAAAAGCTGCTCAATCCACTCCATTGGCGAGACCCATTTATGCTTACCATTCTCAATTACTTCACAGTCATTGAGATACTCGTTTACAACCCCCTCAGGAGACCAGTTAAAAGCGTATCCAAGCAGTCCCGTGGGATTCTGGGGAAGAGCCCCAACTCTTAGTTTTATACTACGGATTTTGGTGAAATTGGCAGCTAAAGATGCTCCCACAATTGCGATGAATCCGGGTGCAAGCCCACACTGGGGAGCCATTACCGCGTTGGCTGTCTTGCTGAGCTCTATGATAGCTTTGGTGGTCGGGACATCTTCTGTCAGATCAAAATAGTGAACTCCAAGTTTATGAGCGACTGTTGCAACACCAAGATTATAGTTGTAGGGCAAGCATGATATAACAGCATCAAAGCTTTGTAATTTGTCAGAAAGACTCTCAATGTTTGACACATCTATTGTTGCGAGAGGAAACGGAAGATTCTGTTTTGCATAAATGTCCGAGCCTGTTACCTCAAAGCCGGTTTTTTTAAGCAATGTTCCGACAAGAGTTCCAACCTTTCCCAATCCCAATACCAGTACAGATTTGATTTTCATA
>JADGBP010000011.1:3247-14614 GCA_015231395.1 Desulfamplus sp.
TGCACAGGGGCTTTATAATTCATTATCTAATCAATAGTGTTCATTAATAGTTTAAACTTTAAAGAGTACTATAATGAGCTGATTATTCACAGTTAATAGTTGTTTTTAACTATTACATCATACCGCCCATTCCGCCGCCCATTCCACCGCCCATTCCGCCGCCCATTCCACCGCCAGCACCTTTCTCTTCAGGCTTGTCAGCAATCATGGCTTCGGTAGTTAGCATTATGGATGCGACGCTCGCGGCATTCTGGAGTGCAAAACGAACCACTTTTTTAGGATCAATAACACCCGCTTCAATAAGATCCTCATAAACATCAGTTCTTGCATTGTAACCAAATGCACCCTGACCTTCTCTGACCTTATTAATAACAACAGAACCTTCTACTCCGGCATTATTGGCAATCTGACGCAGGGGCTCTTCAATGGCACGGGCAACTACTTTAATACCAAGAAGCTCTTCCTGGTCACCAGTCAGAGTTTTAAGGGCATCACTGGCACGGACAAGTGCAACGCCGCCTCCGGGAACAACACCTTCTTCAACTGCTGCCCTTGTAGCATTAAGAGCATCTTCAACTCTTGCTTTTTTCTCTTTCATCTCGGTCTCTGTGGCAGCACCAACACTTATAACTGCAACACCGCCAATGAGTTTTGCAAGTCTTTCCTGAAGTTTTTCTCTGTCATAGTCAGAAGTGGTATCCTCAATCTGGGCACGAATCATTTTTACACGCCCTTCAAGAGCTTCTCTTGAGCCCGCACCATCAATTACAGTTGTGTTGTCTTTGTCAATAACGACTGATTTTGCACGACCAAGGTCGTTTAGGTTAACATTCTCAAGCTTTAGACCAACATCTTCAGATACAACCTGACCACCTGTAAGAATAGCAAGATCTTCCAGCATGGCTTTTCTTCTGTCGCCAAAACCAGGGGCTTTGACTGCGGCTACACTCAGGGTTCCGCGGATTTTATTTACAACCAGGGTTGCAAGGGCTTCTCCCTCAATATCTTCAGCCACTATAACAAGAGGTTTGCCCATTTTTGCAACTGCCTCAAGCACCGGAAGGAGATCTTTCATGCTGCTTATTTTTTTGTCGCAGATGAGAACAAAAGGATTGTCAAGCTCAGCCACCATTTTTTCAGCGTTGGTTGCAAAATATGGAGACAGGTAACCGCGATCAAACTGCATACCTTCTACAACATCCAAAGTGGTGTCCATGGATTTTGCCTCTTCAACGGTAATAACTCCCTCTTTACCAACTTTGCCCATTGCCTCAGCAATAATATTACCAATGGTCTCGTCGCTGTTGGCTGAAATGGTACCGATCTGTGCGATTTCCTTTTGATCCTTGGTGGGTTTGCTCATGGCTGCAAGCTCAGAAACAATTTTCGCCACAGCCATATCAATGCCTCTTTTTATACCCATGGGATTGTTTCCGGCCACAACAAGTTTTTGACCTTGCTCATAAATAGCACGGGCAAGAACAGTTGCTGTTGTGGTGCCATCACCAGCCATATCACTGGTTTTGCTGGCAACTTCTTTGACCATCTGAGCACCCATGTTCTCAAATTTATCTTCAAGCTCAATTTCTTTGGCAACGGTTACGCCGTCTTTTGTTACATTAGGGGAACCCCATGATTTCTCAATAACAACGTTTCTTCCTTTGGGTCCAAGTGTTACTACTACAGCGTCCGCGAGTGTCTGTACGCCTTTGAGCATTGCCTCACGGGCCTTTGCATTATATTTAATCTCTTTTGCCATCTTTATGATTCTCCATACATATCATATATTTAATTGTTCAAGAATTTTAATTCTACAGTACTTGCAGCAAAGCTGCTTATATTCTTGTGTGTTTTTCTTTTTTTTGGATTGATTATTTTGTCTGCATTACACACATCATTGATACAGTGTATGCCAGATATTTAAGATTACGCAATCAATAGACACGCATCTTGAGACACGCATCTTGATTTTCAGGCTGTAATCCAGTCAATTTAATAATCCGGTCAATTTTATGACTTATTCAACAACACCAAGAACATCATCCTGCCTCATTATAAGGTAGTCAGAACCGTCAATTTTAACATCCGTACCACCATATTTACTGAAAAGAATACGGTCACCGACTTTAAGCTCCATAGGAATAATTTTTCCGTCTTCTCCAACACGTCCATTGCCTACAGCAACGACTTTGCCCTCAACCGGCTTTTCCTTTGCAGTATCAGGAATAATAATTCCACCTTTTGTTTTTTCGATCTCTTCAACACGCTCAACCAGAATTCTATCCTGTAACGGTCTTAAGCTCATGATCTTGATTCTCCTTAAATACGATTTTTTAACATTAATTGTTTACATTAATTGTTTAGGGTTTTAAATATGACAACTCTTAAAGAATCCTGTCTGAATTATAAGAAAATCCTGTCTGAAGGTCAGGTGATAATATTTATTTTTCAGATGGATAAATTGATATTTCCAGATGGATAAATTGAGAGTTATTCGGCTTTGTTGTTGGTGTTTGAGCAGGATTGTGTACATGTACTCGAACATGGAGATTCTATTTTGTTGCTGCTATTGTTGTCATTGGAGGACGTCTCGCATTTGGAGCTTTTATCTCCTTTGGAAGGAGTTCCGCCATAATCAGTCACATACCAGCCAGAGCCTTTTAAATGAAATGAACTATGGGAAACAATTTTGTTGAGTCTGCCCTGACACTTTTTGCATTTTTCCAGGGGAGCGTCTGATATTTTCTGGAATGCTTCTTCAACATTTCCACACTCTTTACATTCATACTCATAGATAGGCATTTTGCTTTATTCTCCGATGTTTTTTAGGGTTCATCATTTCCAGCATTTAAATGCATTTTTATAGTTCGTCATTTAAATGCATTGATAAAATAGTCAGTCTTTACACCTTGTCAAGCATTTATTAATTCTGTTTTTTGAGGTATTCTTAATTCTGTTTTGAAGCATCATTAGATAGAAATTCATGTACGATAAAATAGACAGACTTTATTGCTTGTCAAGGCTTACTAAAGTAAAATTTAAACTCTTTCTTCAATCTCTTGTTCAAGGTAATTTTAAAGCCATTTATTATAATATAAGAGGACGTTATCCATACCAGATATGGCAACTCCTTTAATTATTTTTGAGGTTATGGCATGCACTTTTCTCTCCTCTTCCAAAGCACACTGATCTTCAGAAGAAGCAGAGTAAATCTGTTGAAAGGTAGAAAATCTTACAATATGAATCAATTCATGCACTGCAATGTAAACAAGAAACGGCAATAAAACAAGCGTCTGGTTCTGAGCTGTTTTCTGCAAAATAGCGTTATCCTGAAAACAGACTGTGTAATAATTCATTGTGCTTGAGCCAAGTGCTCCATTTTTTTTTCTTGCCTCATATCCAAGAACTTGAGCACACGGTCCCTCCACAATTTCATCTCCTTCGAGATCTTTAAGGGTTTTAATATCATACCTGCTGCGGAGCCATTGAGTTGATGACATTTTATAGTGATTGCTGACCAGTTCTTCTGCAATTAAAACTGCATCATCAAGCACCTTTAACTGCACGGGGGTAAAGGTTATTGGTTTATCCATAAAAATTCCTGTGACTAATTTTACAACACGCACTATTCCCATAATGTTATATTTTCATACCGGCAAGAAAAAGAGCAAGAGATATCTCCACATACAAGAAATATGCGCACTCTCCATGCAAGAAAAAAGAATGGACATATCACAAAACTTTATGATATAAGTTTCTGATTCATCATTAATATAACATTTGGAAATTAATTAAAGGAGGTGGTCTTTTGGGCAGTGTTATTAAAAAGAGAAGAAAAAAAATGCGCAAGCATAAACATAAAAAACTCCTCGCAAGAACAAGACATCAAAGACGCAAAGGCAAATAGCTTCATAATCATATAATGCCGACCACGAATAAAATACCGCAACAGAAAAAACAGAAAGATCTCTTCTGTATTTTCTGTTGCGGCGTTAGAAATATCGAATTTGCTTGTTAAATAGAAGTATTTTCTGCCAAAAAAGATCTTTGTGCAAAAAGATCAAGTACACATCTTACCTTACTCACCCTTTATTCCCTTTAAATACTTCATAAAATCAGAGTCAGTCGAAAGAAGAAGCGTACTGCTCTGATCAAGAGTTGATTTATAAACATCCAGTGTTTTTACAAGAGAATAGAACTCAGGGTCAACTCCGTATGCTGCTGCATAAATCTCGGTTGCTTTTGCATCAGCTTTGCCTTTAAGCTCTTGGGATATCTTGTATGCCTGAGATTTAACCAGTTGCAGTTCTTTTTCCTTGTCACCCCTTATGTTGCTTGCCTCTCCTTTGCCTTCGGCACGAAATTTTTCTGCAATCTGTTTTCTTTCTGCAATCATTCTGCCATATACAGCATCCCTGACCTTTTCAACATAAAGAATCCGTTTGATCTTTACGTCAACAAGTTCAATACCAAAAGCCTCTAATTTGGGTTGAGCCTGTGCGATTATTTTCTTGTTTATCTCGCTTCGACCCACCTCAATTTTATACTGGGATATATGGGTCCGCGAGTTATTTTTATTAGCTTCATTGCCGGCATTAGTAATATCTGCTCTAATTGTGTTTTGACTTTCGTAATTGTCAAAAGACTCGAAAGTATCCATTGGTCTGTCAGTGTTGCGAACGCTTTCCACAAGTCTGTATGATGTAATAAAGTTTCTCACGGCAGGGTCAATAATATCATCAAGTCGTCCCTTTGCCGTGGTCATGTTATTCACTGTCTGAAAATATTTGATAGGATCGACTATTTTCCACCGAGCAAAGGTATCCACCCAGATAAAAGTTTTGTCCTTTGTTGGTATTTGACCAGGATCTCCATCCCATACCTGAAGATTTTTGGGAAAATAGGTTGCCTTTTGAATAAAAGGCACTTTGAAATTAAGCCCGGGTGTCATGACTGGATCTCCCACAACCTTTCCAAACTGAGTAATAACAACCTGCTCTGTCTCATCAACCACATAGGCTGATGTAATAAGAATAAACGCTATAACACCAAATATTGCCAGTACAACACTTTTATATTTCATCATTTTACCACCTCATTTCCCTTTAGAAAATCTCTTGCAGCAGGCACTGTTGAGGATGACACTGCCGCTTCTCCCATATTTAGAAGGGGTAAAAGATTTTTTTGTCCTGAATCCAAAACATATTTTTTTCCAATTCTCGGTATAATTTCTAACATGGCTTCTAAATAAAGTCGTGTTTCAGTCACGTCTTTTGCTTTAACATACTCCTGATATACAGATGTGAATCTTGAAGCATCGCCCATTGCCCTGTTGACTCTGTCCAGAGCATACCCTTCAGCATCCTTAATTACCCTTTGGGCTTCACCCTTTGCAGCGGGAATCGCTTTATTATACTCTTCCTTTGCCTTGTAAATGAGCTGCTCTCTCTCTTGAACAGCTTCGTTGACCTCATTGAAAGAAGGTTGAACAGGCTCGGGTACATTGGTCTTCTTCATCTCTATAGTGACAATCTGTATTCCTGTTTCTGCCTGGATCATCTCTGTCTGAAGCAGTTCTCTGGCAGCTATGGCAATCTCCTCACGCTTTGAGATTACTTCATTGATACTGCGATCTCCTACAATGGTACGCATGGTGGCTTCTGCCATATCCCGCAAAATCGCATTTACATCTTCAACCTTAAACAGATAGTTATATGGATCTGATATTCTGTATTGAACAATCCATGGAACAATAGCGACATTTAAATCGCCTGTCATCATGAAAGCTACCGCTTCTGTGTTTTCATTGTTAACGCGTGGATCAGAGTCTTCCTGACCGCTTGTAAAGCCAAATTCCTCCTTGTAAACTCTTTTTATTTTTACTTTGGTGACCTTTTCAATACCTGATGGGAGTTTAAAATTCAATCCAGGCTGAGAGATTCTGCTGTACTTTCCGAACCTCTGTATAACCCCAACCTCATCAATCGCCACGGTAAAAAAGATCGAGCTTCCAAAAAACAGGAAAAAAATAATAAGAAGCATCAATAATCCACCTGGAAGTTTAAAATTTTTAAATTTTGATACTATTTCATCGATCTGTGGTGGTGTAGGCATTCCTGGACCGCCTTCACTGCTACGCCTCTTTTCGTATTGCTCCTGCTTGTCTCTGAGCTTATCCCAATCCCAATTCATAAAATCATTCCCTGTAAAATCATTATTAAATCATTAACAAAACACCGGATGTATTGTCTGAATACATCATTTAAGCTCTTGCCAGTAAAGTTTGAAATATCATTGAATAAATCATTCAATTTCCACCAATAAAGTTTAATAGATTACATTAATTGATGTAATTTTCAAGGAAAAACGGAAATTTTAGGGTTAACAAAGAATTTGCTGAAGAGCCTGTTTATTGGGTATTTACCTGAAGAGCTATCTCTTTTATGGGATATTTACCTGAAGAGCTATCTCTTTTATGGGGTGTTTACCTGAAGAGCTATCTCTTTTATGGGGTGTTTACCTGAAGAGCTATCTCTTTTATGGGGTGTTTACCTGCAGAGCTATCTCTTTTATGGGGTGTTTACCTGAAGAGCTATCTCTTTTAAGATTTTTTTTGTCTCTACAAGTGCCCTGGAAATTTTTTTATTTTTAGCACCAAAGTTTATTTTAACAGCATTTTCTGCACTGTATTCATACTCCCATCCATTATTAACCGGCAATATTCCTCCTGTACCAAAAGGGCGTTTCTGATGGAGTTCAGAAAAGACAAGAACAATGGAGTTAGTAGTTACATCCATTTTCTTTACCCCGGCTTTTACAGCAAGAATTCTGAGCATAATTTTTAACAGCATGTTGAGACCTTCTTCCGGAAGTTTTCCAAATCTGTCAATCAGCTCCTTCTGCATGTCGGTAATTTCCGACACTTCAGTCATCTGGGAAAGCCGCCTGTAAATGGTAAGCCTCTGCTCGATTGATTGAACATAATCCTCTGGAATATGGGCAGACATGGTTATATTGATTTCTGGCTCAAGAGCCGGTATCACAGGCTTACCTTTCAGATCAGAGACAGCCTCGTCAAGAAGTTTCAAGAACATGTCATAACCTACAGCAGCAATATGTCCGGACTGGGAAGCCCCCAGTGCAGAACCAGATCCCCTGATCTGAAGATCCTTCATGGCAATCTGGAATCCAGATCCTAAATCCCTGTGCTCCATAAGTGCGGAGAGCCTCTTTCGAGCATCCCGTGAAAGATTACTTTCATCAGGGACAAACAGATAGGCATAAGCTTGATCGTCTCCCCTGCCGATTCTTCCCCGCAACTGATAAATCTGGGCAAGACCAAACCTGTCCGCCTTGTTTATAATCATGGTATTGGCAGAAGGGATATCCAGCCCAGACTCCACAATGGTAGTACAGACCAGCATGTCAATCTCACGATTGATAAACTCAAGCATCACCTTTTCCAAGGCTGATTCAGGCAGTCTGCCATGAGCCACTCCCAATTTGACCTTAGGGACAAGTTTTTGAAGTTTTTCAGCCATCTTGAATATGGTTTCAATCTGGTTGTGAATAAAAAATATCTGCCCCCCTCTTGCCAGCTCTTTTTTTATGGCGTCGGCTGCTATGGAATCATCATACTCTGAAATATACGACACAATTGCCTGACGGTCTTCCGGAGGAGTAGAGATAATGCTTATATCGCGCATGCCGGTCAATGACATGTGCAGGGTTCTGGGGATAGGGGTGGCTGTGAGGGCGAGAACATCAATAGTGCTTCTTTTTGATTTGAGAGCTTCTTTGTGTTTGACTCCGAACCGTTGCTCCTCATCAATAACCAGAAGACCCAGTGATTTGAAAGAGACATCTTTTTGGAGTAGGCGGTGAGTTCCTATAACCACATCAATTTTACCTGAATCAAGCCCGCTTAAAATCTGTTGCTGTTCCTTTTTTGTTCTGAATCTTGACAGGGCTGCAACAGTGACCGGCCATCCCTTGAAACGCTCACGGAATGTGTGCAGGTGCTGTTCTGCGAGAATTGTTGTGGGTACCACTATAGCTGCCTGTTTACCATCATTGACCGCCTTGAATGCTGCACGTATGGCAACTTCGGTTTTACCATATCCCACATCTCCGCACACCAGTCTGTCCATGGGAGTTTCAGATTCCATATCTGCCAGCACATCTTCAATAGCCTTTAGCTGATCAGGAGTTTCATCATATTGAAATGATGCCTGAAACTCATTATAGTAGCCATCGCATGGACTGAAGGCATGACCATTGTTAACCCGTCTTTCGGCATAGATCTTCAAAAGATCTCCTGCCATTTTTTCAACTTCTTTTTTTGCTTTTGCTCGGGCTTTGCCCCATGTTTTTCCACCAATCTTGTCTAAAATCGGTGTATATCCATCAACTCCGAGATATTTTTCAATCATCTCCATCCGGTCAACCGGAAGGTAGAGCCTGTCATCATCTTTGTAAGCAATCTGGATAAAGTCACCTGAAATGCCGTCCAGAGTGATGGTTTTTAATCCTTCATACCTACCAAGCCCATGCTCCAGATGAACCACAATATCTCCCTCTTTGAGCTCTTCTGGTGCGATGAATCTGCTTTTTGCCCGTCTGGTGCTGCTCCTGTTAAGAATCCTTTTTTTTGCTCCGAATATCTCTTGATCGGTTATTATGGCAATGCGGCTTTCATCATGCACGAAACCGGACGAGAGATTTCCTATCATATAATATATGGCGGCTCCGGATGCTCTGTTCAGGTTTAGATGTTCAAGCAGTTGCGGTGCAATTCCATAAGGTTTTAAAAGAGATATGAGTCGATCTGCTTGCACGTCACTTGTGCATACAGCCACCGAAGTAAGGTTGGATTCACTGTTGGTTATAAACCAGTCAGCTAAAGGCTGGAGGATATTGTCACTCTTCTCATTAATGCCTTCTCGTTTTAATAAGGAAGAGAGTGATGAATTATCCTTAAAGTTAAAATTTAAACCGAGTTTGCAAGACAAATTGTGGTGGTGGTTATAAGATAAATTATAATTATAAGACAAACTATGCTTGTCAGATGAGTCTATTACGGAAGAATCATCAACATGTTCGGAGCGGTTATCGGGAAAGTCAAAAAGAGGATTTGCCAGAATCATATCCTTAAATGCGACCAATCTCTTTTGTTCAACATGTGAGGTCACATCATGCCACTTCATATAAATTGATTCTGGAGGGAGACAGAGTTGCTGCTCTTTTTTTGCGTTTTCATGATTTTCCAATGCCATGCCATTAAGAGCGTCAGCTCTGGAACTGAGTTCATGAGGTCTGTCCATAAAGTAAAGAGTATTTTCAGGAAGATAGTTCAACAGAGAATCTAAGTGTTCTCCATATACAATTGACAGAAGGCTTTCTATGCCCTGAAATCTTCCCAGCTCCTTTATCTGCTCCACATACTCTTTTGTTCTGACAGGTGATAATCCAGAATTTGTGCATGCCTGACGTAAGCGTGAAATAACATTGGAAAGAGTGGCTTTTTCTAAAATAACCTCATTTGGAGGTATGATGACAGCCTCTTCCATCTCATCAAGCCCACGCTGAGTAGCAGGAGAAAAGTAACGCAGCGACTCAACAAGATCACCGAACATCTCAATACGAATTGGATTTTCATAGTTGGGAGAAAAAATATCTATGATTCCACCTCTTACAGCGTAGTCTCCGGGTTCTTCCACAAGCGATGTCCGAAGATAGCCGTTTACATTGAGACGGGATATTAGAAGATCCCTGTCAAGGTCATCTCCATTGATCACAATATCAAATGATTTGGCAAGAGTATTTCGGGGGACAATTTTCTGAAGCAGGCTATCAATGCTTGTAATTACAAAATAATGACGAGTCAGATCAATCAGTTTATATAATACAGAGATTCGTAATGACGCAGTTTTGGCATGGTAGGATAAAGACTTAAATGGTTGAATATGATATCCTGGAAAATAGAGAATGGAATCGTGCATCTCTGGCATGAAAAACCGCAGATCATCCATAAAGAGAGTAGCTTCTTTATGCGTTGAAAAGAGTGCGGCAACACTGCAATCAGCCGCCTGAAATGCTTTTGCCGCAACATATGCCTTGGATGCACCATGACATCCGGTCGCTTCCGTATATTGAGATTTTTCCGTCTCTATACCTGATTTTGTTTTCTCTTTGATTTTCTTGTGCTCTGTTTTTATAATGTCTAAAAAATTATTCAGCATTTTTTTCTTGATTTTATATTATATAAGAATTAATGGTATTGGATTTTTGGATACGCCGGCGTAACTCAGTTGGTAGAGTAGCTGATTCGTAATCAGCAAGTCACCAGTTCGACTCTGGTCGTCGGCTCCAGTAAATACAAGGGGTTACAGTCAATAGGCTGTAACCCTTTTTTGTTTTTCTATTTTTTGTCCCACTATAGTCCCACCTTTTAAAGGAATTGTGGGGATCATCTGAGATAGATGCACTCTTTGTTCGAAAACATTCTGCCTATTTTTTTCTCTGTACATCGGTTCTATTTTTCCATAATTTTGAGATGCACATAGTCACAAAAAATCTTCTTGCCATCTTCTATAGCTATCATTTTCAACTTTTCCGCTTTTCCACTTTTTTGAGATCACATTTGTTAGAAAAAATCTGATTGCCTTCCTGTGTATCCATCATTTTCAGTTTTTCTGTTTTTCCATATTTATTGGACACCCATGGCTAAAAAAAATCCAGCACTCCATCTACTGAGACCATCCTTTTCCAGTTTTCCGCTTTTCCATATTTTTGAGACACACATAATTTTTTAATCTGCCCAATTCAATAGCATGCCAATATTTCGGATTATACCATCTTCCCTGCATCTTCCAAAGCGTAAAGCTCTTCTTAGATAATGCTAAAGCATGCATCCATTGTAAATTATATCATCAAGTCATTTTTAACTGACTCCTGACAGCTTTTTCAAAAATGGACATTGCAGAAATTTGGCAGTTAATCTGCAGAATCTCATGCGTATGCATCCCTGATGCATACGCGGATCGGTTTACCTCGACAGTTCAAATTCATTTTGTTGAGTCCTTCGATCAAGTTTTTCAGGGTCTTTTTATAGTGAGCAGAGAGCCCATCAGTATCAACCCTGTAGATGACTTCGGAATGGGTTTCCATGCATACTGCACTGCGATCAAACAGCAGTTTGAGCAAACTTTGAAGGCTGATGGGAGCCTGTAGATTTGCACATAAAGCAGAGAGAAAGGTCAGCAACGTATTTTCCAGCAACAGGGTACGTAGGGTCATTATTGTTTGTTTACCGAAATCTCGATCTGACCTCTGTCCCGGTGTTCCCAATGAGTTGAGTTTTTCACT
>JADGBP010000120.1 GCA_015231395.1 Desulfamplus sp.
GCAGTACAGCCCTGATGATGTTTATCCGTTTTTAGATGAACTGAAACACCATATGAGCGAATCTGATCTCAAACCGATGATTGATAAAATTGAGCAGTTTGACTTTGATGGTGTAAAAGAAGCGGCTTCAGGATAAGTACGTGATACCATCAGACGGAGCTCATCAGTGTTAAGTGGTTTTTTAACCATGCCAAAGTTGTCTAATTGTGCGGGGAAAAGTGTTTTGATTAAGCTCCAGCCTACAAGTTCCTCGGTAGCCAGAAGATCAAACCTGCCTCCATAAAGTTTTTTCATACCAATCTCATCACTGGCAGCCAGATCAATTTTCATACCTACCTCTTCAAAGGCTTTCACATACCAGTATCCGGCAGTTCCTCCTATCTTATATTTCTTGAGGTCTTCATATTTTTCCCAGACAATATCTGATTTTATGTTGCTTTTCAGATAAAAAAACTTGCCTGTTGAGTTGGCGAAAGGATCGCTGAAATCATATATCGCCTTCCTTTCGTCATTAATTATATAAGGAAATGTTGCATAGGCATTACCGTTTTGTATATTTTTCTCACATCTTAGCCATGGATAAAACTGATATTCAACTTCAAATCCCGCTTCTTTAAAAACGGCAGATACAATTTCAGTGAAAAAACCATATCCTTCCATTTTTCCAGATGTGTAAGGTGGCCACTCGCCTGTTACAAGAATAATTTTTTCTTTTGCTGTCCCAATATTTAAAAGCATCGTTAGAGAGATAAATACAGACATAAACATAATAGCAACAAGCATGATTGCTTTTTTCATGATTTCCTCCATAAACTATATTTAAAATCTGACAAAGTCAGAATTACTCACTCATGTTATATTTTTTAAGAATTTCTGAATAAATACCTTTTATCTTTATTCTCTGGAGAGCCTCATTTACTTGTTTTGTAATGGACGCGGCTTCCGGATAAGTACGTGATACCATCAGACGAAGGTCATCATTGTTAAGCGGTTTTTTTACAATATCAAAGTTATTTGACTCTGCAGGAAAGAATTCTTTGATCAAGCTCCAGCCGACCAGTTCATCAGTAGCCAGAAGATCAAATCTACCTGCTCGAAGCTTTTTTATACCAAGTTCGTCAGTAGCAGCCAGATCAAGTTTAATCCCCGCGTCTTCAAAGGCTTTTTGATACCAGTAGCCGGCAGTTCCTCCTATCTTGTATTCCTTGAAGTCTTCATATTTTTCCCAGACAACATCTGTTTTTATGTTGCTTTTTAAATAGAAGAACCTGCCTGTTGCTCTTGCCAGATCGTCGCTGAAATCATATATGGCTTTTCTCTCATCATTGATAAAATAAGGAAATGCTGCAAAGGCAACACCATGTTTTATATGATTTTCACATCTCAGCCATGGATAGAACTCATACGCGACTTCAAGTCCTGCTTCCTTGAAAATGGCAGATACAATTTCAGTAACAAAACCGTATCCTTTCATTTTTTCAGATGTGTAAGGTGGCCATTCGCCTGTGACAAGAATAATTTTCCCTTTTGCTATGCATAAGGTGGAAAATATGGTTACAGAGAATAGTAACATGATGATAACCAGGATTAATTTTTTCATGATTTTCCTTTTTTTTAGCTGTAATTTATATAATTTCTATAAATTATTAATTTTTGAATCAAAAGTAGAGTCAAACAAGGTTACTCAAAATCGACACCTATAGCACTCTAAACCCTGAAATAAAAGGAATTGTTTGAAAGATAAAAAGTCGGAGACAGCTCAAATGCTTTTTGCACCATTAACAATAATTTCCTGTTTGTCAACCAAAAATAGATGTGGTATCAGTGCTGACTACATCGAATCAAAATAACGATTTTAAACAGAATCAGAAATAAGGCAATTACTGATACATGGTTGTATGGAGGGTAACCGTTTTGTATATAAAAACCAGCTTGAAAACCAGCTTGAAAACCAGCTTGAAAAACAGCTTGAAAAACAGCTTGAAAAACAGCTTCAAAAACAGCTTCAAAAACAGCTTCAAAACCAGCTTGAAAAACAACTTCAAAAACAGCTTGAAAATATGTCTGATTTTAACATATTTTTTTCCGTCTTTTTTGTTATCTTTTGGCACATCATATGAGACTTCATATTTTTACACTAACGCCAAAGCCATGGCAGACGAGCAGGAAACCCAGAATCTGAATAAAGGTGAATGGCATGTGGAGAAAGCACTAAAAGAGGTGGAACTGCGTGGTTATACCCGAAGTATCCGGTCGGCGACCATTTCTTCCGAGGTGAGCGGTCGAGTAGTTAAAGTCAATTATGAAATTGGAGATTCTCTTAATGCAGAGTTAGAGAACAGCAATGCTTCAAGTTCAAAAAGCAATTTGAATTTAAACCCAAACCTAAAACCATTTGCTGAGATTGACAGCGTATTTGTGAATTTTGATATTCAGAGCACTCGCATTGCCATTGCAAAAATCAAAACTCAGTTAAAGCAGATGGATTCTCGCATCGCGTATCTCAAAAAAGAGTTTCGGCGAAAAGAAGAGCTTTTTACCAAAGGGCGTGCAACTGAAGTGATCAGAGATGCAGCTTCTCAAGAGTTGGAGCAGGCAATTTTAGAGCGTGAAGCTGTCCGTCAGGGAGAACAGTCTCTTGGTGTTACACTGAACCAGTTGTTGGAGAAAAAAAATCGCCACACCATTTTTGGTCTTTCAGATTGGGTAGTTACAGACCGGAAAGTTGAAGCAGGAGAGATGATTCAGGCAGGCATGCCTCTTGGAGTCATTCAGGATTTCAGGCAGTTGGTGGTGCCTCTTGCAGTATCCAATGAAGAGCTTGAAGCTATTCGTGGAAAAGGAGAGACTTTTGAGGCTATTTTGGAAAATCAGCGTGTCATGGCATCAATCTATTATGTTAATCCTGGTTTTAACGAACAGACCCGTAAAACAGACATCAAAATTTTAATCAAGAGTGATGATCAAAACAACATTGAAAGTGATAACAAAAACAACGAAAACGATAACAACAAAAACTATAATAAAACCAAGAAAAGTGATAATAAAATTAACAGTTTTGAACAGCGGGGAGGATTGATTTTTGTTCTGCCTGTTTCCGTTCGTTCAAAGGGGTTGCGAGTTCCTGCGGAAGCGATTCAAAATCGGTATGAAAATCCAAAGGTCTATGTCAAAGGAAAAAATGAGCCAGTAATGATAACCATTCTGGATAGAGCAGGGGATTTTGTCACTATTGCCGAAAATCCGGAACTGCCACCCGGTACTCTGTTATCTGCTCCACCTCTTCAAGAAGAGTCTTTCTTTAAAATAGACTTATCAACAGAAACAGAACCGCCTAAAACAGACTCACCCGTAACAGAGTCATCCAAAGCAGACCCGCCCGTAACAGAGTCATCCA
The DNA here is from genome assembly GCA_015231395.1 of Desulfamplus sp. Classification (GTDB taxonomy): domain Bacteria; phylum Desulfobacterota; class Desulfobacteria; order Desulfobacterales; family Desulfobacteraceae; genus Desulfamplus. Next base: position 3,398 of record JADGBP010000120.1, read on the forward strand.
AAGCAGACCCGCCTGCAAAAGAGTCGTCCAAAACAGACTCGCCCGCAAAAGAGTCGTCCAAAACAGACTCACCTGCTAAAAAGGAATAGTGCCGTGAAATCTTTTGTCAATTTTACTTTAAAACAGACCGTATTTCTCAATGTTGTTTTTGTTATCCTGACGGTTGCCGGTGTGTTCAGTCTTTTGACTACACCAGTTGAGAACATGCCGCCTGTGGATATGGGCAAAGTCTTTATCACCACCATCTATTATGGGGCTTCTGCTGACGATGTGGAAAATCTGGTGACCAATGAGATTGAAGATGCTCTGGACGGTCTTGAAAATGTTGAATATATCCAGTCTCGTTCTCGGCGTAACGCTTCGTCTGTTGAGGTGAAGTTTTTAGATGATACAGACTATGAAGCACTCTATGATGAACTGCGGTTCAGAGTATTGAATGTCAAGAAAAAGCTGCCACAGGGTGCTGATGATCCAATGTTTTTTTATGTGGATACCAAGATGTGGATACCGGTAATTGTGGTCAATCTTATCGGAGATCTTGGCAACCGTACCCTCAAGCTGCTTTCTGATGAACTCAAGAGCAATCTGATTAAAATTGATGGAGTTCAGGCGGTCAAAATTGCCGGAGAGTATGAAAAAGAGTTTCACGTAACCATTGATCCTGAAAAGCTGCGTGACTTAGGCGTAACATTCAGTGAAGTGGCTGACGCTATTCGCTCATATAACACAAGGATTCCAACAGGAAGGTTTAAAAAGGGAAGCCGGAATATGATGCTGGATACCGGTAATACCCTTGATTCTCAGCAGGATATACTGGATGTAGTAGTCAGGCGTGATGGAGACGGAAATTATATTCATGTCAGGGATTTGACAATCGCCTCTGGGGTTAGCCACAGAGATCCTGATACCATATCTTCGGTAAACGGTCAGAGTACCATAAGTCTTCTTGTACAGAAGGAAGACAGCGGTAATTCTGTCTCTATCGCAGAAAAAGTCAAAGAAATGGCAACCGCGTTTGAGGCATCTCATAAAACTGATGATCTTTCAATTGTAGTGACCTATGATTCTACCGTAGAGATCAATGATTCAGTTAAAACCCTTGGTGGCAATCTGATTCTTGGAATGAGCATGGTTGTGCTTATCCTCTGGATAACTTTGGGATTCAGAAATGCCATGCTTACGGCAATTGGCATCCCTTTTTCATTCATGGTTACACTGATTATTGTTAAATATTCGGGACAGTCCATCAATACCATCAGTCTTTTCTCCTTTGTTTTAGTGTCAGGTATTATTGTTGACGATGCTATTATTGTTGTAGAAAATGTCTATCGCCACTTTGAAATGGGAAAATCTCTCAGAGAATCTGTTGTGGACGGAGTTTCAGAGGTTATTCTGCCGATAGCCAGTGCGGCTCTGACAACTGTGCTCGCCTTTTTGCCTATGCTCATTATGACCGGTACAACCGGTGATTTTTTCAGCGTAATTCCCAAAGCTGTTACGTTTGCTTTGATAGCATCACTGTTTGAAGCAGTTTTCTGTCTGCCGGTTCATATTCTGGATTGGGGTCCTAAAAAACATAAAAAAATAGAGCATCAGAGCATAACAGAGTATCAGAGCACATCTGACGAGAGTATTAACAATATCAGCAGCAGCGACTTGAGCGGGATAGAGCCTCAACGTGCGTCTGACAAGAGCAATCCCAAAGGGTTTCAGCAAATGGCTTTTTAACGCTATGTGGCGAATTTACAGCTCCATTCTAAATTTTCTGCTTAATCACAAGATTATTGGAATATTTGGAATTTCTGCAATATTTTGCGTAGCACTTGCCATGATGATTCTCTCCGTGACCGGCATTATGCCGCTCATAAAAGTCAAATTTTTTCAAGACAGCTATCTTAGGTATCATGTAGCCTTTAAAATGCCTCCGGGCACCTCTGTTGAGGGGACAGACAGAGTTATCAGGGATATTGCCGATTATCTTCTCTCTTTTGGAAAAACAGAGACCGGAAGCGTTAACGGCATGGCAGGCATGATGGAATCCAAGGATTATGAGCAGCACCGTTCCCAGCATTACGGTAATATTGTTGTTGAGTTGCCTCCTCAGGAAAAGATGCAACTGTCCGGTGTTAAAGACAATGATGTCAACGCATATCTTGATATTGTCAGAGATAAATTGAAGAAGTTTGCACAAGATCATCATAAAGAGTGGGGCGGATATCCTGTAATGGATATTTTTGGAGAGAATACAGGCCCGCCGGTCGGTAAAGCTGTAAACATAAGAATCTCTGCCGGCGGCATTGAGGAGGCTCAGGTTCTTTCTGACAAGATGCTGGAATATCTTAGAACTGATTCTGAATTTGCGGATCTTGTAAATCTTGATGACAACCGAGCTGATCTCCAGACAGTTGTGAAACATGTGGTGGATCAAAAAAAGGCTTTAGCCTATGGGCTTGACAGTCGTATGGCAACAGCCCTGATCGCGGGTACACTTAACGGCATGAGCGGGGGTAATTTCAGGACAGAAGGAGAAGAGATACCTCTTCTTGTACGACTTGCCCGTAATGAGGATTTAAATAATATTAAAGATAAAAATGGCTTTAACAGGGACTCAAATGGTTTAAAGAATAAGGATTCCAATGATGTAACCAAGAATAATTCAGACACGGTCAAATCTTCAGGGCTTGTCAATCCCGTCGATATCCTTGAAGTGCCAATTATTGAACACAGTTCCACACCAGTTTACATAGGCGATATCGCCACTGCAAATTATCTTCAGGAGCCGGATATCCGCAACCGTTACAACGGAAAACCAACCCTTACCATTACAGCAGATATCAAAGAGGGATCAAAGCTTTCGGCAGGCAGGGTGACAGTGCTCTCTTCAGCCTATTTTGAAAAAATATCACATCTCTATCCGGGTGTTACCCTCAATTTTGGCGGAGAATTTGAAAGCACATCCAGAGCCTACAAATCTCTTATGTTTGCGTTTCTCATCGCGGTCATGGGAATTTATCTTGTGCTCTCATCACAGTTTAATGACTATTTTCAGCCATTGATTATTTTGTCAGCCATACCATTTGCCTTTATCGGTGTGGTGTTCGGTATGTTCTTTACCCGTTCTGTATTTACCATCGGCAGTTTTCTTGCTGTGGTTGGACTGGCTGGAGTCGCGGTAAATGACGCTATTGTAATGATTGATTTTATGAACAAGGAGAAAAACAGGGGAATGACACTGCGTGAGGCGGTAATAAGTGCATGCAGTGCCCGCATGAGACCGGTTATTATCACTACGATAACCACGACATTGGGAATGCTTCCAATGGTTCTTGGAATTCCTAATAAATCCATCACATGGGCACCCATGGCAACGGCTTTTGTGACCGGACTTTTTAGTGCCACTCTGCTAATACTGCTGTTTATCCCTGTGGAATACGAGATTACCGAACGGACAAAACAGTGGGTAAAAGCTCGTTTTGGTGCCTGATTTATTGGTTTGTCTCCTGATCTCTTATGCACTGGATTT
>JADGBP010000121.1 GCA_015231395.1 Desulfamplus sp.
CTAATATTGGCGATACTGAGGATATATTAAAATATAAACGCGTAGCTATGAGGTGGGTTATTACGGATCATGGAGAAGGATTTGATTATACCAGTCTGCCTGACGGGCTTGATCCTTTCAATTTTATTGTTTCGGGACGGGGAATATTTCTTATTCGCTCTTTCATGGATAAAATAACATGGAACAAAGAGGGTAATTCTATTCAAATGGTTAAATATCTTAAGAAAAAGATTGTGTAGCAAAGCATATTTCCAGCGTCTATAGTTTTCCAGATAATTAAATTGGCAAGAGCATTGTAGGGGCAATCCTTTGTGGTTGCCCTTCAAAGTTGAGAATATCAAAATATTTTTCTGGAAGTCTATATATGTCCAGAATTAACGGAGTCCGGTTAAAAATCAAGATGCAAAATCCTGGGAACATCTGATTTGAACCATTGTGATATCGTCACTCTGATGTGTGGTGCCACGAAAATCATCAATGCTTTGCCTGATCTGATCAAGTATTGTGTCAGGGTCATATTTTGATTTTATAGAATTATCCCACCTGAAGTTTGCTTCTAAACGTTCTTGTCCATACATCTCATTTTGAGGATTAAATGTCTCTGTAACACCATCTGAAAATAGATAGATATAATCTTCAGAGTCAAAACAATAGGTCTCAATATCACAATTCAGATTTTTGTTATCAATAATTCCCAAAGGTGGATGTTGTGATTTTATTTTCTGTTTTATTCCACATTTTGTCCCAACAAGAAGAATATCAGGAAGCCCCCCGTTCCATACACTCATCAGATTTTTATCAAAATTCAGTTCTAAAACGGCTGCACATAGAAAGACAGCCGGAGGAAGGAGTTCCTTCAATTTTTTGTTTATATCAAAGACAAACCGGCTTATGGGCTGGTTGCTGTCTGTCAGATCGTTGAAAATATCAGAAACAGGCAGAGCACCAATGGCGGCAAGAAGTCCATGTCCTGCAAAATCTCCGACAAGTAGATAAAGATTGCCTGATGATTGTAATCGTGACAGCACAATATCTCCGGAAAATGTCTCCATGGAAATAATAGAGTGTTTTACATTTACACATGACTGTTTATTATGTTGAATAACTTTCTTGAACATATTTGAAGCTGCATCATGTTCCCTGCGCATTTTATTATTTAACAGTTCAAGTTTAGCGTTGGTAAACTCAAGCTTAGTGGAATATTGTTCCAGTTGCTGTTTTGAGCTTTCTATCTCTTCAATGGCAGATTTTAGCCGTCTATTTTGAATGTTAAGGTTGTGATAAAGTTGCCGCAACCTTTCCATGGCAATGATTTTAGCCTTTAATACCAAGGTGTGTATTGGCTTGCTCATAAAATCATCTGCCCCGCAGTCAATGGCTTTAGCCATGTCTTCAGGATCATTAAGTGTAGTTAATATAATTACCGGAACAAAATTCTCCCCTGAATATGCTTTAATCAATCGTGTGGCATCATAGCCATCCATCAGAGGCATCATAATATCCATAAGCACAATATCAGGATTTACTTTTTTAAAGATTTCAATCCCTTCAATTCCGTTTTGTGCCATATATGTTTCGTAGTTATTCTGTTCCAGCAAAGCCTCTAACAAGAGGCGATTTGACGAATCATCATCTACAACAAGGGCTTTCATTGGCATTTTTTTGTTCCTTGAGACATCAATTTGGTAAATCATTGGTAAATCATTGGTAAATCAATTGATAAATAAAATTATAATATAAGCAGCTTAATCGCAATTATTTTTGGATTTAAATCCATCAAGAATTAAGGATGAAAAGTAGTTTAAGAGACAATAAAAGTCAAAGAAAAGTAAAAGAATTTTTAAATCGGATTTTTAAAATGTTCTAAATTTATAGAACTATTAACAGGATTGACAATTACAGGGCGTTTCTATTATTATCTTTTCCTATGAAAAGCATTGTTTGAGATGGTCAAATAGATTTTTATATTGAAATATCAAATAGAAGACGGGGAAAAAAGTGAAGCAGAGATGTTTGATATGCAGGAATAGTGTCAGTGATTTTTCACAACGGTCTGGTATTGATTTTAATCAGTCTGGTGATAATCTGAGTCAAAATAACAACAATCTGGGTCAGAATGGCAATAGTCTGGGTCAGAATGACAATAATCTGGGTCAGAATGACAACAATCTGGGTCAGAATGGCAATAATCTGGGTCAGAATGGCAATAATAATTATAACTACCATTGCCCATGCTGCGGGTTTGTCTCTCTTTCGCGACAAGCTGCGGATTATGTTACAAACGACGGCTTTGTTTCTGAAAAAGATAAGGCTGCCATAAGTATTCATTTAAGGGAGATATTTGAAAAAAAATATAGTAGTGCAAAAAAAAATGATGGCTTAGACGATGTTGTAGATGATGCTTTGCCGGAATCTGTAATGTCACATTTGCATAAAAGTATGGTAATTGACCCTAAAGAATCTCTTACCATTGATGCTGTGAAAAATATACTCAAAACATATCAGCCTATGGATCCATTGCGTAAAATTGAAAATTTCCTTCTAATTGTGGAGAAGAAAACTAAATCTCCCGGCTATTTTGTGAATATTAAAACACAGGAAGATTACCCCCTTTTTAACTGTCACTCCTCTTATGAACTGGTCTCATTAATTTCTTTTATCCATAAGGAAGAGCTGATTGATATCAACATGTCTTCTGACCCTGTCATTAAATCTACTCGTTCCGGCATTGTTAAATCTACTCCAGCCGACCTTGCCAAAGGTACTACAGCCGATATTTCAGTTGAAAAAAATATTTCACCGGTAATTTCCGGTGATACTTGCTCTGTAATGTTAACCACCAAGGGTTTTAATCGGTTAAAAGAATTGACAAAGAATGACAGGACAGATCTGTTCATGGAAGGGGCAATTACAATTGCCCAGAAGGCTGATCTTGAAAAAGAGGCGGCTATTGTAAAGGCAAAAACTGCAACTGCAGAAAAGGAAAAGGCATGGGCAGAGCAAAAAGAAACCATGATCCTTGTCAAGAAAATCGAAAGGGAAAAAGATGCAGCTCTTGAAACGGCAAAGAGAGCAGATGCAGACAAAGTCAGAGCAGTGGCAGATCTCCAGGATGCCATGACGCTTGTCAAAAAAGTCGAAAGAGAGAAAAAATCTGCTTTTGAAACGGCAGACAGGGCAGAGTCAGAAAAAGCCAAGGCTCTGGCAGAACTTAAAGATGCCATGATACTTGTCAGAAAAATCGGCAGGGAAAAAGATGCTGCCCTTGAAACGGCAAATAAGGCGGATCAGGCAAAGGAAAAAGCTCTGGATCAAGTTGAAAAATATAAAGCCATGATTAAAAAAACTGCTGAGGTCTCAGCATTTACACTCAGCAGACTTAAAAATACGGAACGGGAAAAAGAAACTGCATTAAAAGAAATTGAAAAACTGAACCGGGAATCTGAAAAACTTAAAGCGGAAAACAAGAAGATGTTGGAAAATCTTCAAAATGTTTTAAAAGCAAAAGAGGATACTGACAAAGAACTTAAAACTACTCTTTTTGAAAAGAAAAAAGCTCTTGATGATGCTTCACGGGCAATTGAAGAGAAAAATGTGGCGATGTCGATTGCCGAGAGGACAAAGCAGGAAAAAGAAATGGCTTTGGAGCAAATGCAAGCAGCATCTGATGAGGCTAAAAAGGAGAGGCAGGAAAAAGAGAGGGCACTCAAGGCTGAGGCTGATGCCCTTGCCGAATCCCACAAAGCCAAAAATATAGCTGATAATGCTCTTTTGGCAATAAGAAAAGCAGAAGAAGAAAAAAAAGAGGCTGAAGCATCTTCAAGAATAGCTTTGGGAAAGATTATGGATGCTGAATACCAGATGGAAAACGCCTTGAAATCATTGCGTCAGGCAGAAGCAGAAAAACGAGATGCCCTGAAATTGGCATATGGTTTTTGATATTTGATATATATTTATAAATATGAAAGACTTTTTACTGATGGCGTTTGATATGAAAAAACTTTTTATTGAAAAAAATTCTATTGGAAAAGATCCTTTGATTGATGAAACATACCAGACTGTTTCTACCGCTGATTACCCAGTTGTTTTTTCAAGAGAATCTGTGCTGGATCTGAGAAAGAAGGCAGGGAATAAATCTGTTACCCCTTTAATTGTCCAGCAAATACTGCAGAAAACCAAAAAATATTCTCAGCCTGCTGATAAGGGCGGGGGATATGAAAAGGATAAAATATATGAAACGGGCAAGTTGTACAAAATTGCAAGTGAAATACTGGTGAATGGAGAGGGCAGCATAGTTTTTTCCGGTCAGAGCTGCACTTTCTCCAAAAAAGTTTTTGAGCACACATCTACGTTATCCGGTCAGAATAATAATATTTTAAATCAAAGCCATAATATTTTAAATCACAACCATAATATTTTAAATCAAAGCCATAATATTTTAAATCAGAACCATAACATTTTAAATCAGAACCATAACATTTTGGGTCAGAGCAATATTATCTCCGATCAGAGCCAATCCCCAAGTTTGCCGTTGTCTCTTGTCCAATACAATGACCCAATGGAAGAGATGGATCAGTTGATTGCTCAGGTTATGGCAGATGGAAAAATTCCGGTTTTATGGAGCAAAGCCAGAGGGCTTATGCTGAAGCATTTGTCTAAACAATATCCTCTTTTTGCAGATGCCAGCACCGCTAAAACAACAGAACCAAAAGAGATTATAAAGTTTATCATCAACAGTCCTCAAGGGCGGATTGCTTATATTTTAGAGGATTTTCATCACTATATCGGTGAGAAAGATGTTGTTAATCCTGCAGTAGGTGAGATTCGTTCGCTCATCAAGGATTTGAACCGTACCCTTGGTTCCAGAGGAGAAAGGGTTTATCTGTTTGTGCCAGCTTCTTACGAAATGCCGCCTGAACTCTCCTTGTTTTTCGCACAGTCACCAAGACGCCCAAAGAAGGTTGACGGCTATCTCGACAGATATGGTCAGCTTATGACAGACATCGGATATCTCAAGAATACAAAACCCTTAATTGGTGCAACCGCAACCATTGATAGACTTATTCAGGTTCTCACCCAGATGGAGACCAACAACCCTCTGCTTGTAGGTTATCCCGGTGTTGGAAAAACCGCTGTTGTGGAAGGGCTTGCCATGGCTGTGGCAAGTGGGGCAGCATCCTCCAAACTCAAGGGGAAAATGTTGTATTCGCTTTCTCTCAACAGTCTTGTTGCGGGCACAAGGTACAGAGGAGACCTTGAGGTCAGGCTTCAGGGGCTTATGGACGAGGTGATACGGAAAAAAGACAAACTTATTATTTTTATTGATGAGATTCACAATTTGCTTGACGCTGGCTCAACTGAAGGCTCAATGAGTGCCGGGGAGTTTTTGAAACCGCTGCTTGCAAGAGGAGAGTTTCCCTGTATTGGAGCTACAACCTTTGAGGGAGCTGAAGCATTTTCAAAAGACCCCGCTTTTGCAAGAAGATTCAAGAAGATTGTTGTTAATGAGCCTCAAATGAAGGAAGCTATCGAGATATTAAGAGGTGTCGCCCCAAGTTTTGAAAGGCATCATGGCGTCTCTATTGACGATGGTGCGTTAGTCACAGCGGTCAGGCTCAGTGGAGATTATTTGCATGGAGAACATCTTCCGGGAAAAGCAATCTCTCTTGTTGACGGAACTGCGGCTTATTGCAATATGAGGGAGAGATCAAGGGTCGGAAAAGAAGATATAATAATGGAAATTGAACGGCTTAAAACAGTGTAAATATTATCAGGGAAATCAGGGTGGTGTTCCAACCGTTTGTCTTATTATGGATATTATGTAATGATAAAAAATGATCTGATGCAAGCTAAAATAGCTTTTCAACTTAAAGAAACTGAACTTGCTCTTGAAAAGACGGAAAAAGCCCTGAAGCAGTCGCAGGAAGCTTTGGAACTTTGCGAGAAAGAGATGCATGATTTGTCCTCACAGTTGCTTGCCGCCCAAGAGAGTGAGAGAAAAAGGATAGCGTTTGAACTCCATGATGTAATGGGAAAATCTCTGACTGCCATCAAGTTTTCGGTTGAAAATGCTATGCTTACCATGACGAGATGGGGTAACAAAAAGAGCAAAGATCAACTTGAAAATGTGGTCTCCATGATACAGCAGACCATTAGCGAGACCCGTGAGATTACGACAAATCTTTGGCCTCCGGTTCTTGATGATCTGGGTATTCTGGCGACAATATCATGGTACTCAAGAGAATTTGAGAAAATATATCCATGGGTATTTGTCAGTCAAAATCTTCATATAGAGGAGAATCAGATTCCTGACAGCATCAAAATCGTTATTTTCAGAATTTTGCAGGAATCTATGACCAACAGCATAAAACATAGCGGATGCAAGAATATTCAAATAGCTCTTGAGAAAATATCTCTTCAGAAAACATTATTTGAGGCAGCATCACTTAATCAATTATCACTCATCAATCAAACATCACTCATCAATCAAACATCGCTCATCAAACTCATCATCTTTTAGCTCAGGCTTCCGGTGTTTAACCTTTGGTTCCTGACTTTTAGTCTCGGTCGCATTTTCTTTACCCTCACTCTCAGGAACCTGAACATCACTCTCAGGAACCTGAACATCACTCTCAGGAACCTGAACCTTGCTCTCAGATTCCTGCTCCTGGTTCTTCAAAGTCTTATCTTTCCCCTTGGATTCTTTCTCTTCATTCCTACCCATTGTTCACGTTCTCCCTGTTTTTTTGCGGAATGAATCCAGCCAATGTTGCCACCAAACCCAATAACATTTTGGGTCAGAGCAATATTATCTCCGATCAGAGCCAATCCCCAAGTTTGCCGTTGTCTCTTGTCCAATACAATGACCCAATGGAAGAGATGGATCAGTTGATTGCTCAGGTTATGGCAGA
>JADGBP010000122.1 GCA_015231395.1 Desulfamplus sp.
ATACCGCCAACTCCCTGATAATCAGCATGAATAAGGGTATTAACCAAAGCCTCTCTTATTGCTTCATGCACAACAGTTTCACCTTTGCGAAATAGATCATTGTCAAGTTTAAATGGCAGTTTCAAATCTGCTGAAAGCCTTTGAATCACCCGCAAATAGAACTGAAAAAGATTACCTGACCATGTTCCGTCAATAGTTATGCGATCTGTCCATCGCACATCAGGGTCATCAGAGAGTTTTTCACGATAATCAACATGGTATTGAGGCAGAGCTTCACGCAAAGACTCTTCTTTACCAAACATTAAGAGACCAGCCACAGTTACACCTTGTAATCCGCTGTTGCGATCATGCCCCCAGCCTCCAAGTTTGCTTAATAGAGTTTGATCATCTTCACTTAACCAAGGGTGTGTTGGTTTATGTGATGCAAAGCGGTTTCTGTATTGCTGAAGGCTTAAAATATCTAAATCATTAAGTGTGAAATTTTCAAGAATTTGTCTGTCAGCAGGCTCTTCTGACCTATCTGAGAGCATTCTGCTGACCTCCTGTTCAGTGCAGCGATAATCACCCTCAAAGTTTCGCCGATAAGTTCCTGTGAGTGGATTTTGCCCAAGAAATACAGGACGCTGAAACCTTCCAGCTTTCGGAACACGAACAGCAAGCAGCTTGCCGTCAGGGTGGTCAATCTCCATAACATCATCAGAATTGAGCAGATTGATATTGACCTTACCTCGATTGTTGATAGTGTCCCACAGGCTTTTTTTCAAACGTGCAACGTCATTTAAACCACTTACAATGCCGTTATCCTCAACTCCAAGCAGTATGACACCGCCCTGACTGTTTGCCATAGCTGAGTAGGTTTCCCAAAAACTTTGAGGCAATCCTCCTTTTGCTGATTTCAACTCCAAATCGTCGCCCTCGTCCCAATTAAGACGGGTCAATATTTCCAATGGGTCAAGTTGCTTTATCTCTTTGCCGTTACTCATTTTCAACCTCATTGTTTAACAGCGGAGCAACACGCACCTTACCAGTTAGAAGGTCTTGCATTAAGGCGGTTTTTAATGCTTTTAATTTTATCTTATTACAGATATGGTTATTTATTACACAGGAAGATTGATCCAAAATAACAGCGATTTTTTTCTGCTCTTCTAATTCTGGTTTTAGAAACATAAGGGAACGAACAGTTGGGAGATTAAGACCAGCTTTTGCACCAGATTCGTTTAACTTTGAAAATTGGGTTTGACCTTCATAACTGGATAAAAACCATCCGACAAAACGAGAATAGACACGTTGATGATTAAGACGAACTAAAGCTATGTGTTGATTAACATACCCCTCACCAAACTTACTTGGAACGATACCTATAATTCCAATATCCGCAGTAACTGAAATTAATAAATCTCCTTCTTCAACATAAGTTCTACGCCCTTCTGCTGATTCTGGAGGTTTAACAAATACCACGTCATCAAATCTAAGATTTATATGGTCTCGTGTTAAATTTCCAATTCTAAGAAAAATCGCCCCATCTTCTGTATAATATTGTGCCCAACCTCGTGCCCCGCTTGTAACAAACTCAGAAACACTTTCAACCCTCTCAATAGTCCACTCTTCTGGAATCCTACCCAACGGCGAATCCTTAAACTTGTGAGTTTTTTCTGATCTCAAATTGCCGTTTTCGTCAATGCCTTTGGTGAGTAAATCCTGCATCAAGCCTGTTTTGATGCGTTGCTGTTTTGCGATTAAAGCCTCTGTTTGTTCAATTGCTTTGTCAACTGTGGAAAGAATTTCGGCTATTTTGGATTGTTCGGGTTTATTTATAGGGAATAACGCACCAAATCGATCAAGTTCTTTTCTGGTGATGTGCTGCATCGTTGAGCCATGTGATGCTTTAGTAATTTCACTTAAATAAAATTCAATGAATTGTTTAAGAAATATTCGATCTACTTCTTGAGCTTCTATAACTTTAAATAAGTGCTGATTTAATGCTGCTTTTCCATGCTTCCAAATTTTTAAGAAAAGTGATGCACTCCAAGAAAAAATCAAATCGCCATTGTCTATAATATTTTTTTCGGGCATTTCTCCAGAATAATAATCTGTAATTGACTCAGGATTTTTTAATTGCTCAATTCTCACGATTGGCAAGCCTTCCTTGCTCCAATCATCAGGTTTAAATGCGTAGCCGTTTATGTATTCTGCGAGTTCTGAAAGTTTTTTATGCTGCCAATCGTCCAAATTCATAGTAAATACCCCAGCTTCTTCAAAAAGCCATCTAAAACCTCCAGAGTTTCAGTTCGATCCGCTTCTAATTTCTGATGGCTCACAGAGTATTTATTCCAAAGATTTTCTACACCCTGAATCAACCGCCTCTTTTCAGCGTTAAGATAGCGTTCCAACTCTCTGCTTACGATGTCATACAACTTTTTCAGGATAAGCCTTTTTGCATCTTCTTCTGTGAGTTGTCCCCCGATTTCTGTCATTAATGCGTTAGTTTTGGTAATCTGTTCTTGAATTGTTGATTTATCCTTGTTCAAAGCATTGATTTTCTTTTTATCTGCCTTTGAGTCTGCATCTAAATTTGTGAGCTGGTCTTCAATCTGTCTGATAAGCTCCTCTTTTTCTGCTTTAAACTCTTCACCCCCAAGACGTTTAAGCTGAATTTTGAGTTCAAGCAGATCGGTTTTCTGTTTTAAAGCTGTTTTTGTATCTTTAATCCGGCTCTCTATTGACTTGATAATTTCCTCCTGCTTTTTCAGCACATAAAGCTCTTTTGTTGCAGAAATATTATCGCTGTTTTGTAAATCTTCAATCAAAGCTCTTAACTCTTTTTTAATATCGTTCATAGATGGCTTTAAATCGCCTTCAGACTCGTATGAGACTATTTCCTGAGCCTCACCTATTGCTTCATCAAGTTCGCCTTGCAAATGCCCTAATTTTGCATCTAATGAGATTATCTCTTTTGACTCTTTTTCAAAGAACTCATTAACAAGATATTCATCAGGTATCAAAGTATGATGCCAGCCTGTAAACACAATGGTTTTTAGGTCATAACGAATCTGCTGCCACCAGTTTACAAACACTCCAGCACTTTTAAACTCATCAAGAACTTTAAGGGGAGTTAGTTTGTTTTTAAGTGTGTTGATAAGTTCTAATCGCACCTCTGGCATCTTTTTACCGCCATTGTTGGAATGTCTTAAATTTGCAAATTCATCATTTGCAACTGTCCACCATGTTTCAAGTGCTTGATGATGATTGTTGATGGTCTGTAAAACTGCTTTGTCATTTTCAAGAAAGGATTTTATAGCTGCTTTGGTCTCAATTGCACTACAAAAAGTAAGATAGTCAGACCGAAATGGTGAAAATAGGCTTGATGATTGAACACCAAACCTTTGAAAATAACTTTCTAATGCCAACACCTCTTTTTCAGGAACTCCGCCTATCAAATGAGCTGTAACATCTTCTGGCTCAGGTTCAGGGGTATTGTCAACATAACGGCGGATATTGAGATTAAAGTCATGGGTTTCAACAATTTCTGATTTACTGACAAGACGGCTGTATTTGGGTATCTCAAGTTTGTTGGTAAAAACAAAGTCTATTTTCTCAATATCTTCAGGACGCAGCTTATTTTGGTTCTTGCCTTCTGCATATTCATGGTCAGCATTGATAAAAAGAATCTTATCCAGCAGATTATCAGGTTTATTTTTGTTGCAGACTAACACACATGCAGGGATTCCAGTGCCGTAAAAGAGATTTGGAGGCAGACTTATAATTGCTTCAATAACATCATTTTCAATGAACTTTTCACGGATAAGTTTCTCTTTTCCTCCTCTAAACAGAACACCATGAGGCATTATTGTTGCCATGTGTCCGTTTTGTTTAAGACTTGCAAGCATGTGTTGAACAAACATCAAGTCTGCTTTTTTCCCATTTTCAGGACACCATTCACTAAAACGGTTGGTAAAATTCATATTTTTACGGCTGTAATTTTGAGAAAAAGGGGGATTTGCAAGCACACGGTCAAACTTCTTGATTTGATTGTTTTCAAAAATCAGAGGATTTTCTAAAGTGTCGCCATTCTCTATTGTAAAATTTGTGATGTTATGGAGGATTAGGTTCATGTGGCAGATTGACCAGACAGTGCCGTTAGAATCCTGCCCATAAAGATGAAGATTATTTTTGTCTTGTCCCTGCTCTTCAACATACTGGTAAGACTGGATAAGAAAACCTCCAGAGCCGACTGTAGGATCGTAAATGGTATTGCCCTCTTGAGGTTTGGTGATTTGAACAAGCAGCCTTACAACTTCTGAAGGTGTATAAAATTCTCCCCCTTTTTTGCCAGCACTGTCAGCAAACTGTTTAATCAAATACTCATAAGCTGCACCAAGCAAGTCTGGAAACTCAAAATTATCATTTATCAGCACAAAATGGGGATTGTTAAAGTGGTCAAGCAGCTCTTTCCATGTTGAATCAACTATTTTTACTTTTCCCTTTGTTTCATTGAATTTGATGTTATTTTTCAACACGCCATTTAAAGATGGGTTCTCATCTTCAATGGCTGCAAGAGCTTTATTGAGCATGTTGCCAAATCATGCTTAAGGTCTTTGAGTGCAGGGACAAGCTGATTATTTTCATCTGTCCATGATTCATGCCATCTTGCACGGACAGGAACAAAAAAGGTTTCTCCGTATGAGGTTTTACTCTCCATAAGTTCGTCAAAGAGTTCAGGCTGGTCTTTGAGGTGGGCAAAATCATATTTTCGGAGCCGTTCCCGCTTAAAGTCAAATTCATCGGACAGCCGCTTAATAAACAGCATTCCAAAAATAAACTCTTTAAATTCAGAGGCATCCATTTTGCCGCGCAGAATATCAGCAGCTTTAAACAGAAAGTTCTCAAGTTGAGATAGTGTGATTTTTTCAATTTCAGTTTTCAATGCAAAATATATCCTATTGTATATTAAGTTAATAATTAATTCTGTATTATTTATATTTATAGCATAAACGCAGATTTGCATGTTTTGAAAAAAGTTAAAAGAGCAAAGAAACAACTAAAGCTACACCTTAAAAATAAAACTTGGATTTGAATAAAATATAATCTGCCAGACCCGCATCAGTCTGATACTCTCTTACAGCTACAACGATTCCGGCGTTCAGATTGATTTTTTGAAAAAACTACGGGAATAGCACCTCAACAAAACAAAACTTCAAAAAAAGAGGAAATCTTCCCACAAATCGTTACAAATATAAATATTTAAGCACAAACAAGAGTGTTTTCATGGTTGGAAAAGCAAAGCCATGTCGTTATCAAGATAACGAGCAAACTTTAAAACAACATGATTTTCATGGGCACGAAATGCCAGGAGCCAAGCCTGCTCTGGGATAGCTGAATTCTACAGCCCAGTTTTACTCTGGAAGTCATTATTTTGAGAAGTATCATTAGCTGCTTTCATTGGTTCAGTGTGTTCTATATCTTTTTTACAGTATCAGTGTAAAGATCAACTCTCAATACGGAGACATTCAGTCGAATTGTATCTCTGTTGCCCTGTTTTTGAAAAAATAGCATTTATCAGATAATTCCAAGCTATAGATTTCCAGAAAAGTCTTTTAGTGAGACAGACCCTTTGCCCGTAGTCTCAGGCAGTGTTTCCACCAATTTAATTATCTGAAAAACTATATATAAATAAATTTAAATAAATTTGTGTTGTTTATGATATTTTAGATACATTTATTTTTGCCGGTGCCAAATGAAAACAAGAATAATACCAAAATGTTTTTTTATGCTGTTCGAGCATGGTTTACCGAATTTTCAAGCAAAAAAAGACTAAGTTGAAAAAACTTGATTGAAGTAAAAACCAGAAAATCTTCTTTACTGATTTTTTTACCTTTTTGGAATTGAGATTTTGTATATGTAAAAATCGTTGAATAAGAAAAAAGCCTGTAAATAGTTCCCACTTTAAAAGCAAAAAAAGAACTCCGAATTTGTAAAAATTTTATTATCTCAAAAATTTTATAGATTCAAAACCTTATGAATAAAGGCTTTATGAGATTAAAGGACGAAGGATATAGGATGAAAGTTGAAAACTATGGAATAGCAAAATGAAAAATTTTATATAAGTGACCATTTGAAATTAAAAATGGAAAAATACAGGATAGCGATCAAGAATATAGGACAAAATGTTTAAAGAGTATTCTAAAAATCATCATCATGAAAATTCTAATTAGCAAATAAGCAATGTGTTCCTCCTTTGATGATGTTTTTTAATGTTTTAAAAGCTTTTAATGTTTTACAGGGCTGGAGAACAGCATAAATAGGGGCTTTGGGTGGGCAAAGGTGAAAGCTTATGGTTAGAAAGGTGAAAGCTTATGGTTAGAAAGGTGAAAGCTTATGGTTATCAAAGGTGAAAGCTTATGGTTAGAAAGGTGAAAGCTTATGGTTATCAAAGGTGAAATTAAAATTGACATCATTTTCACTTTTGATTAAGAAGGGTTTTTCATAAATATTGTTAAGAGCCTTTTTAAATATTATTGGATAGAAGACGACTATTATCCATTTCCAGAGCTGAAAAGAGAGTATATCATTGAATAAAAAAGATGTGATCAAGCACAGTGCGGCAATTCAAATTTCTAATAAAGTAAGCGTGCTTCAAAGGCGTGCTTGGAATGTCTTGCTTGCCAATGCTTTTGATGAGTTGGAAAAGAAAGACACATACCAATTATCTATTAAGGAATTAGCGGGAGTATTAGGCTTTGATAGTGGTAATCTACAATATTTAAAAGAGTTATTGAAAGAGTTAAATGTTATTCAAGTGGAATGGAATATTTTAAGAAAAGATTATAGGGAATGGGGTGTTTTTACACTTTTATCTCAAGCATTGATTATA
>JADGBP010000123.1 GCA_015231395.1 Desulfamplus sp.
AATAAAAGGAATCGGTTGTACACCTCAAATGGTTGCTTTAATAGTGCGACACTTGACAGCATCGAGAATGGTTCTTTAAGGTTGTTTATGGTTGCTACCCCAGTTGTAGCACCATCTTTTATATAAATGTTAAGAAGGGCAACTGCAAGGGATTGCCCATACTCTTGCCAATAAATTTATAACATCGGTCAGTTGTCTGAATCAGGATAAACAGGATAAACAGGATGCACAGGATAAAGCAGGATTTTTTCATCCTGTACATCTTTTAATCCTGAGCATCCTGATTCAGACAGACTCAAAAAGCTAAGGAATGAGTCCGAAATAACTTACCCAAACTCCCCCTCTCCAGATATGGAGAGGGGGCTGGGGGGTGAGGTAAATGGGCAGGTTATTTAAAACCGATTCCTAAAGAAAACGAAATTAGAATCAACCCCTCAAAAATCTGTTTTTACGATAATACCTCAATAATAAAACATGACAAAACAGGAGAAAACAATGGCTTCTGCCAGTAAAAACCTTGAGCAACTATGTATTCACACCATAAGAACACTTTCCATTGATGCCATTCAAAAGGCAAATTCCGGTCATCCCGGTGCCCCGATGGGACTTGCACCAACTGCGTTTGTTCTCTGGAACCGCTACATGAAACATAATCCTGCCAATCCTGCATGGATTGACAGGGACAGATTTGTCCTTTCCGGAGGACATGCTTCCATGCTGCTTTACAGTATGCTTTATCTTGATGGTTATGGATTGACACTTGATGATTTAAAGAGCTTCAGGCAGTGGGGAAGCCGTACTCCCGGGCATCCTGAATTTGGGCATACACCTGGAGTCGAGACCACCACGGGACCTCTTGGGCAGGGCATTGCCAATGCTGTGGGAATGGCTATGGCAGAGCGTCACATGGCAGCTCGTTTTAACACAGAGACAAAAGAGATTGTCAACCATTTTACCTATGTAATGTGCGGAGACGGCGATCTTATGGAAGGTGTTGCCTGTGAAGCTGTTTCTCTTGCAGGTCATTTGAGTCTTGGCAAACTTATCTGTCTTTATGATGATAATTCCATCTCAATTGAAGGCAGTACCGCGATTTCTTTTACAGAAGATGTCAAAGCAAAGTTTGAAGCCATGAAATGGCATGTTGTATCTGTGCCTGACGGTAATGATACAGATGCCATTGCCGCTGCTATTGAAGCAGCACAAAAAGAGACTCAAAAACCCACTCTTATCAAGGTTACTACAAAAATTGCTTACGGCAGTCCTCACAAACAGGGGACTTCTGGAGCTCACGGCTCTCCGCTTGGGGCAGATGAGATAAAACTTGTAAAAGAGTTTTATGGAGTCCCTGTGGATAAAGATTTCTATGTTTCTGATGAAGTCTTGGCTGAATGCCGCAAAACAGTGGAACGGGGAGAGACTCAGGAAAAGGCGTGGCAGGAGATTTTTAATCAATACAGAGAGGAGTTTCCAGAACTTACTGCCGCGTTTGCAGATGCGGTCAGCGGTTATCTCACTCAAGGATGGGACAGTGAGATTCCGGTTTTTACCCCAAAAGACAAACCAATTGCAACAAGATCAGCTTCAGGCAAGGTGCTCAACGCCATTGCTAAAAATCTTCCGGTTCTGATGGGAGGTTCTGCGGATCTTGCTCCGTCAAACAACACATATCTTTCAGGATTCAGCGACTTTCAAAAAGATGCCTATGGCGGCAGAAATATCAGGTTTGGTGTCAGAGAACATGCGATGGGAGCAATTATGTCCGGCATGTATCTTCATGGTGGTATCCGTCCTTATGGTGGAACTTTTATGGTGTTTGCAGATTATGTGAGACCTGCGGTCAGGGTTGCATCTCTTATGAAACTGCCCCTTATCTATGTATTTACCCATGACAGCGTGGCAGTGGGAGAAGATGGTCCCACCCATCAGCCGGTTGAACATATGGCATCTTTGAGGGCAATTCCCGGTCTTAATGTCATCCGACCGGCTGACGCCAATGAGACAGCAGACGCGTGGAGAGTCGCTTTGACAACTATGGACGCACCTACTGCACTGATTTTAAGCCGCCAGAATCTTCCTGTTCTGGATAAAGACACAACAGGCGGGGAAGGCTCTTTGCAATATGGTGCCTATATTCTCAAAGATGTGAGTGTTAAGGATATGGATTCTAAAGATATGGATTCTAATGTTCCTGATACTGGTATCAACGGCAGTAAGTCAAAGCAGGTAAAAGGTATAGATATCATTCTGATCGCTTCAGGCTCTGAAGTTCATCTATGCGTAAATGCAGCAGTTGAGCTGGAAAAAGCGGGGATTCATGCCAGGGTTGTGAGTATGCCAAGCTGGGAGCTTTTTGAAAAGACGTCGGCATCATATCAGAAGAAAGTTCTGCCGCACGATGTGAAGATCAGACTTGCTGTTGAAGCTGGTATCAGTATGGGCTGGGAGCGGTATGTCGGGGATAACGGCAAAGTGATAGGTATTAACCGATTTGGTGCGTCCGCCCCAGGAGAAAAGGTGCTGGAGGAATATGGCATCAGCACTGCAAATATTATTGAACAGGCAAAGAGTCTTGTTGCAGGAAACAAAAGGTCATAACCGGAATCCGGCTGTTTCTAATCATAAAAAGCAAAAAATGTTTTTATGGTAAATCAGAAAGTATTTTCATTGTAAGTATTTTCATGATAATTCTACTGATATAGTAAGCAATTACAAGTTAGCCCTGCAATTTATTTCAGGGCTAACCTTAATATTTCGTATCTCTGTATCTCACATGTCTACGTTTTCTGCATCTCGTCTCTTTATCCATTCTCTTCTATAGACTTCCAGAAAAATATTTTGATATTCTCAATTTTGAAGGGCAACCACAAAGGGTTGCCCCTACAGTGTTCTTGCCAATTTAATTATCTGAAAAACTATAAATGCTATCTCTTTTACCATACTTACTATTTTATATTAATTAATATTAATTAAATCTTTATGTTACGACTTGACGCAGTATGGACTACCAGTCAATACCTGTGATTCTCCTGTTGTTTCTTTGGTATTTTTATAGTTGCATTTTTTTCCATATGGTTCTAATATCTATCACTTTAAAGGGGGTGATAACACATTGCAGCATGAAGTCTAAAGTTTAAAGTTGCAATTCGTAGTTTGATAACCAGATGTTTTTTAAAATCTCTCTTTAAGTAAAAAGGAGGCAAGACATGCTTTCAAACAAACGTTCAACAATACGCAACCAATGCAGGATTCCGCTGCTTCTGGCATGGAAAAATCCTGATGAGTGTCATGAGGTTGTTGCCTACAATATCAGTAAGAGCGGCATGTGTATAGAATCTTGTTGGCATCTATCTCCTGATACACCGCTGTATATCAAAAATGTTGATCCCACGATTGTCAAAAAGAGTAATGCTACAGGAGAAGCCTTTGTAGCCAAAGTAAAATGGAGCAGAAAAAAAAGATTTTCATATGTATATGCGTTTGACGTAGGAATTCAGCATCTAACCCATTGCTATTTCATGGATCATATTTCTGACTATTCTGACTCTCTGTCTTGTGATATGTGTTATGATATTATTAATAATGATTTGCATCAAACAAAGGATAATCTCAATCTTTGCAAGGAATGTTTCTGGAATATTGGCAGTCTTGGCAAAAGCGTAACTCAATCAAGTGTTAGACGATTTATATCAGGGAATGTTTTATGATTAGTTCTTTTAAAAGGGCTTGAATTGAATCTTCAAGCCCTTAATTTTTTTTAACCCTTATTATTTTGAAGTCTTGTTTCTTCTTCAGTCTTGCTTCTTTAAGCCTTAAATTATCGAACTTTTATATCGTTATCATGACCTAAATAAAGATTTGATAGGATGTGAGCTATGACCTCTTCTTATGAGTATAAAGACCTCCGTAATAAGGCAAAAAAACGCCTCTTGAATAAGTCTTATTGCAAGGATTTACCACCAACTGCCTTCCACTATCTACCACCAACCGACTCCGAGGATTTAACACCAACCGACTCCGAAGACTTAACACCAACCGACTCCGAAGACTTAACACCAACCGACTTCAAGTATTTATCACTACCGGATGAAATATCTTTTTCTCCAAATAAATTCCCGCATTTAACACCATCTGATTACAATGAACTTATTATTGAAGAGTTTGCTGTTTACAAGCAAGAACTGGAAATTCAGAACGAGGAACTCAGACGGGTTCATTGCGAGCGTGAAAGCCTGCTTGAGGAATATGTTGGTCTCTATTATGACGCTGCACCATGCGGTTATGTGACGATCTCTCCAAAAACGATCATTACCAGAATCAATGAGACTGGACTTTGCCTTTTAAAAACTAACAGACTTAATTGCAAGCATATGGGGTTAAGCTTTTTTATCGACGATGTCTCTCATATGAACTATTTCATGACCTTGAACAAGGTGGCTAAAACAGGAGAAGCACAATCTATTGAACTAAAACTCAAATCACAAGACGCGTGGCTTCTGGCATGCATCAAGCCGGATATGAAATCTTCAGGCGAGTTCTACCAGTGGAGAATCACTCTCGTTGATATATCCGAATGCAAAAAGCAGAAAATCCAGCTTATAGAGCGTGAAGAGCGGTTCAAATTTTTATTTGAAAACACACCATTTGCCTGCCACTTCCTGAACAGTGAGATGGATATCATTGATGTGAATTCGTGCTGGGAAATATTGACAGGATATAGCAAAAACGATGTGCTTGGAAAAAAAATTACAGAATTCATCCATCCTGAATGGGTGGATCATTTCCACAAGAATTATTCCATTTTAAAATCTGCAACTAATGTTATTGAATTTCAGTTTCCCATCATTAAACGGAACGGGGATTATTTTCATGTTGATTCACAGGCAAAATCATGCGTGAATAAAACAAGGGGCTTTACTCATTCATGTTTCTGTTTTCATCCTGTGGCAGAACGGGAGCATGAAAAACAGGAATGCTTTCACTGCCCTGCTCTGTCCAAACAGAAATTGCGAGAAATATCGACGTCCTTGACAGGCGATAAGGCTCAAGCCGTTGTCATGATGGATGATTTTGCGGGCAGTTTAATGCAGATAGATGTTGAAGGGCGTATTGTTTTTGCAAATAAAGCATGCTGTATAATGTTTGACTGCCCTGCCGGCAGCCTTGATGGCAAGTTTATCAGAGAACTTGCATCAAACAAGATAAGTGTTGAGTATATTGAAGAGTGGATCAAGGAGAGTATATCTCATTTTAAAGTTCCAGAGATTTTTGATACTAATTTTAGGACACTGAACGATAAACTTTTTGCCTTGAGGATTGACTGGAACTATCAATTCGATGATTCAGGCAGCATAAAGGTAGGCTGTAGAATTTAGTTAGACCTTATGGGTATTGCTTCCTGACATTTCGTGCCAATGGAATTTTTTGAAAAAATATGGAATAATCCTTCTTAAAAATACAAAAACCATAATGAGGAGAATTTTTTATGAATTGTTACGAACGTAAGGCCTTCAATCGCAAAAGCCAAAGTCAACAAAATTGGAAAACTAAAGCCATGTTACGTCGTTATGAGCTTGAAAAAGCAAAATCAAGAATTAAGGAACTGATTGAAAGCCGTGATATGTGGAAAGAGCAATGTCGTATTGCTCAAGAGAAATTAAACAACATGTCTCAGCCTGAAACAAACATTCAAGCTCAAACTGTTAATGAACAACAAATTCAGCACATTATGATTTGTTTATGCATTAATCTGGTTATCAATTGTTCTGTTTCTTTTCGTTCTGTGCCCAAAATATTAACTCTCATAAATGATCTCTTTAAAAAAATGGGATTTCATTTTCAATTTATGATCCCTCATTTTACCACAGTGATTAACTGGACGCTCAGAATGGGGAAGCATCTCTTGAAATCAGCTTTAGTTCCATGTCAAAAGCCCTGGATTTGCATCATTGACCATACTATTCAAATAGGGACTAAAAAAGCTTTTGTTGTACTCAAAATTCTTCAGGAGAATATTCAGAATCATGGTTCTCTAACCTTGAAAAATGTTGAAGTATTATATCTCCAGGTGCAAGAAAAATCTAATGGAGTTATCATTGAGACGATTCTTAAAAATGTATTTAACGTCGTTGGTTATCCCATACAAATAGTGATGGATGGAGGCTCTGATTTAAACAAAGGCGTCAATCTCATTGCAAGCAAAATGGCATTTCCTTTCCACATCACTTATGATTTGACTCATTTTATCGCATCTCTACTGAAAAAGAAATATACTTCTTTCCAGAAATTCAATGAGTTAATGTCTTTGATAGCCAATTCTAAAAATAAAATCAGGCAAACCATACTGGCCTATCTGATGCCTAACAAAGAACGCTCTAAATCGAGATTTCTTAATCTGCCATCATCGGCTAAATGGTTGGAAAATATACTGACTCTTCTTGATTCCATACCTGAGGAAACCCAGCAGCAGACAATTGAAGAGAAAAAAATATTGGAGCATTTTGAATGGCTCCTTGATGAAAGTGACTTTATAGAAGATTTTTTACTCGAAATGCAAATTATCTCTGAACTTCAAACACTTTTAAAAAACACAACATTGAATGAAGTCAGTTACCAGAAAGCACTTAAAATCCTTAATAAAATGGACGATCCTGACTTGAGGATACCATTACAAGAGCATCTCAAGTCTGCTTTTGAAAAGGCTCAGAATTCATCCGGATTTCTTTTGTTGTTTTCTGATATTATCTGACTCCTGACAGCTTTTTCAAAAATGGACATTGCAGAGATTTGGCAGTTAATCTGCAGAATCTCATGCGTATGCATCCCTGATGCATACGCGGATCGGTTTACCTCGACAGTTCAAATTCATTTT
>JADGBP010000124.1 GCA_015231395.1 Desulfamplus sp.
CGGGCATATAGATCTTTAAGCGTTTGAATCCGGTCTCGAATATGAGCAATTACCACCTCATCAAGAGAATCTGTCATCTCTTTTCTGTATCGGGCAATAAACGGAATAGTGGCACCCTGATCCAACAAGGAAGAAACCGCATCGACTTGTTTTTCAGTAAGCCCTAATTCTTTGCTTATGGTATATATAAAATTATCCAAGGAATCCTTCTCTCTTTTTACAGTGAATTCTAACTTCGTCCACTTTTAATTTTTTGAGTTTGTCCGATATTTTTGAGTTTGTCCGATATTTTTGAGTTTGTCCGATATTTTTGAGTTTGTCCGATATTTTTGAGTCTGTCCGATATTTTTGAGTCTGTCCGATATTATAGAACCCTTATTTTTGTGTTTTTTTGATGATGTGAGTCACTTCCCGTGCAATCTGGAGTTCCTCATTTGTAGGAATAACCCATATCTCCACAGAGCTGCTTTCCGAATGGATTGCTCGTGATTCAGATATGCCTTCACCCTCGCGGTTTTTGACAGGATCAAGCTCAATTCCAAGCCCTGTAAGATTTGAACAGATCATCTCTCGGGCAATCGTATCGTTTTCACCAATCCCAGCCGTAAAAATAATGCCATCTACATGACCCAGCACCGCAAAATATGCTCCAATATATTTTTTAATCTGGTAGGTGAACATCTCAAGAGCAAGTTTTGCAAGCTCATTACCAGTATTGACTGCGGCATGAATGTCTCTCATATCATTCATGCCGCAGATTCCCTTAAGACCACTTTTTTTATTAAAGACATTATCAAGCTCTTCAGCGTTGAAACCAGTATAATCCAAAAGATATTTCTGTATGGCAGGATCAATGTCTCCGGTTCTTGTGCCCATCATCACACCTGCAAGCGGTGTCATGCCCATTGATGTATCAACACATCGTCCTTTTTCTATGGCACAGATGGAGCATCCATTTCCAAGATGAACTGTAATAAGGTTAAGTTTATCTTTTTTACTTTTCATAAGTACTGCCGCACTGTTGGAAACAAATTTGTGGGATGTGCCATGAAACCCGTAACGTCTGACCCTGAATTGTTCATAAAATTCATAGGGAAGTGCATACATAAAGGCTTTTTGGGGAATTGTCTGATGAAATTCAGTATCAAAAACCGCAATGTTTGGTATTGACGGAAAAAGCGATTCTGCAACTTCAATGCCTGTAAGGTTTGGTGGATTGTGAAGAGGGGCCAAAGGGTAGTTGGCCCTGATCGCCTTTTTTACGGAATGATCAATCAGAATTGATGAATTGAATTTTTCTCCACCCTGTACAACACGATGACCAATCGCATCTATTTCATTAATGGAATTTATAACCCCGGCGGCTTTATCAGTGAGCATCGCTACTGCAAGATGCATGGCAATTCCATGATCTTTGATCTCCTGCTCTTTGACAAATTTTGTGTTGTCTTTACCAGATATTTTTTTATGCGTGAGCTTGCCCTGAGGCTCACCAATACGCTCAACTATGCCTGAGGCCATAACAGAGTCAGTTTCAACAGCATTGTTAACTATATCAACAGAACTGTTAACCATATTTAGAAGTTGATATTTTAACGAGGAGCTGCCGGCATTAATAATTAAAACTATCATTGATTTTTCCAGAATTGGTTGTTACAGAATTGATTATTACAGTATGATCAGTAAAAGACCTGTTATAGATTATGGACATTTAGGTGGGATATATGTGCAAAGAGGCTCTTCAGCCATATAACTGCCTGTGGCTTCATAGGCTCTTGCCCTGCATCCGCCACAAACTTTGCGGTATTCACATATACCGCATTTACCTTCAAGATCGTTAAAGTTTCTAAGATTTTTGAACACTTCTGAGTTTTCCCAAACCTCTTTAAAAGTTGATCTGGTAATATCTCCACATTTTACATCCAAAAATCCGCATGTCTGAACTTCACCAATATGAGAAATAAAGCAAAAACCCGTTCCTGCAAGACAGCCCCGCGTTACAGCATCTAATCCGTGGCTTTCAAAAGTGACTTTTTTGCCTTCATCTTTTGCCCGCTGCCTCAATATTCTGTAATAATGAGGAGCACATGTGGCTTTTAATTGAAGAGATGTCTTGTCTTTCTGATCATAGAACCAGTTCAGTGTCTGTTCGTATTCTTTAGCATCAATTTCCTGATCCACGATGTATTTGCCTCTGCCTGTTGGAACAAGCAGGAATATATGATGAGCAACTGCCCCCAATGATTGGGCAAGCAAGAGAATTTTGGGGATCTCTTCCAAATTTGTCTTTGTTATGGTGGTGTTGATCTGAAATTCAAGCCCCACCTCTTTGGCAAGCCGGATGCCGTTTAACGCCCCTGCAAATGCCCCTTCTATCCCTCTAAATCGGTCATGGCTCTCTTTTGTAGCACCGTCTAAACTTATGCTTATCCTTTTGATTCCGGACTCTTTCATTTTTATGGCGTTTGTCGATGTGATCATGGTGCCATTGGGAGCCATTACCATTCTAAGACCGATTTTTGTTCCATAGGCGGCAATTTCAAAGATATCCGGTCTTAACAGCGGTTCGCCACCAGTAAGTATGATGATTGGTTGCCCTGTCTCTCTTATCTGATCCATAAGTGTCATTGCTGCAGCAGTATCAAGTTCATTCTCATACACATGATCTTCTGCCGTGGCTCGGCAATGAACACAGGATAGATTGCAGCGTCTGGTGGTTTCCCACGCGACTAACCTGATTGTGGGACTTTTGTCTTGTCCGGATAATCCGTGTCCATATGAATCATGGAAAGGGGTATTTTCAGAATGTCCATGGTTTGCATGGGGAGAGTGCATTACCGGTTTAACTCCTTTGCTGCTTCCAGAGCTGAATAGGTCAGAATAATGTCAGCTCCTGCACGCTTAATTGAGAGCAGTGTCTCCATTACCACCTTTTTACCGTCAATCCATCCCATAAGTTCCGCAGCCTTGATCATGGCATATTCTCCACTGACACTGTAGGCAGCGATTGGAAGATCTATCTCTTCTTTGAGTCTGTAGATAATATCAAGGTAAGATAGAGCAGGTTTTACCATGATGATGTCTGCACCTTCTTCAATATCCATAGTGGCTTCTCTTATTGCCTCAAGAGAATTTGCCGGATCCATCTGGTAGGATCTCCGGTCTCCGAACTGGGGTGCAGAATCCGCAGCCTGCCTAAATGGTCCATAATAGGCTGATGCATATTTGACTGCATAGGACATTATGGGAATATCGGAAAAACCCTCTTCATCAAGAGTCTGGCGTATCTCCCCAACCCGTCCATCCATCATGTCAGAAGGTGCAACCATGTCCGCACCTGCTTTGGCATGAGAAAGAGCAGTTTTGGCAATAAGATCAAGAGATGAATCATTGTCGATTTTTCCATTTTCTACCATGCCGCAATGTCCATGATCTGTATATTGGCAAAGACATACATCAGTGACAACAGCCATATTAGGAACAGCTGCTTTAACTGCTTTGATGGCTTTTTGAACAATACCGTCAGATGCATAGGCTCTGGTGGCAAGAGGATCTTTTTTGTCAGGAAGTCCAAAGAGCATGACCGCCGGAATGCCTGCTTCATAAGCTTCGCGTACAGTTTTAACAAGATAGTCGCATGTAAGCTGAAACTGACCCGGCATTGATGGAATAGGATTTTTGATTCCCTTACCCTCAATTGCGAACAGAGGAAGCATTAAATCATCCACTGTCAGGGTAGTTTCCCGAATCATTCTTCTGAAGGCATCCTTTTCCCTGAGTCGTCTGGCTCTGAAGTCCGGAAATAGCATGGTTTTTTACTTCTCCTTTTTTATCTCTTCATTAGTAAGGTAACATGCCGGATCTTCATCCCAAGGGTCTCCTTTGATTGATTCAGCCCTTGCCCTGAAATTACCGCCGCATATTTCAAGCCATCTACATTCTTTGCATCTGCCCCCTACATGGCTTTTTTTATCCTTGAGTTTCATTAGAAATTGATTGGTGGTATCAGTCCATATTTCTGAAAAAGGCTTATCCTTAATATTACCAAGGCATTTTTCTCTCCAGAACTGATCTGGATGTACATCTCCATTCCAGCTTATACATCCGAATCCTCTTCCTGAATTGTTACCTTCATTCATCTGAAGAAGTTCCAGCACATCTGCTGCCCTTTCCGGATCTTGCAGAAGGTATTAGGATTCTATATGGACCGTCTGCATGGTTATCCACAGTAAGGATCTCTTTTGGCAAATTGCGGTCATGGAGATCTCTTGTCCGTGCCATTATCACATCAAGAGCTTCGCGGGTCTCTTCGTGAGAAAGATCTTCATCAGCAATTGCTGAAGCTCTTCCAGAGTAGACCAGATGGTAAAAACAGGCTCTTGGAATATCCATCTTTTCAAGCAGGTCAAATATTCCCGGAATTTCATGAACATTTCTTTTGTTTATAGTAAATCTCAACCCAACCTTTATTCCAGCTTCCTGGCAGTTGCGAATTCCCTGCAGTGCTTTTTGAAATGAACCCTTGATTCCCCTGAATTTATCATGGGTCTCTTCAAGTCCATCAAGACTTATGCCTACATAGGAAAGTCCAATTGCCTTGAGAATTTTCGCCTTTTCTTTTGTAATAAGAGTGCCGTTGGTAGATATAACTGCTCTCATTCCTTTTTTTACAGCATACTCGGCGTATTCAGCAAGTCGAGGGTGAACAAGAGGCTCTCCACCTGACAACAAAAGAACTGGAGCACCGAATTTAGCAAGGTCATCAATCATGGCAAGACTCTGTTCATGAGTCAATTCATTGTCATAGGAGATATCTTCAGACTGTGCGTAGCAATGAACACATCTGAGATTGCAGCGACGGGTCATGTTCCAAACTACAACAGGTTTTTTGTCAGAAGAGAATTGAAGCAGATGGGAAGGAAGTTGTCCGGAATGGCGAGCATAACGTAAGGTATCTGATGGTTCAACTGTGGAGCAGTATAATTTTGAAATTCCAATCATTGTGATATCTCTTTTTTAATAAGGTCACTCAAAAAATTTTCTGGTTCAAGCAGAGCTCTTCTTGAGAGAAAAAATCTGTTTTTTGCGGATTTGTTGCGAACCAGATTTAGACCATTGTAAAAATCATTATAAAATTTTGCCATAATGTCTCTTGAAGTAATCTGGTTGTGAACCATTTCTTCAATTAGAAAGTCAACAGAATCTTCTTCAAAGACAATGTTTAAATCATAACTTTTATAAAAATCCACCTCAATTTTTTTGATGGATTCATAGTATGACTTGATCTTTTTTATAGCATTGTCAAGCTCTGTCACATGTGTACAGAAATACTCTGCAACAAGGGCACAACGATATTGTGATAAGGTTAGTCCATGTCGAATGGAGAGGTTTTTCCAGTTATTCGAGATATATTCAGTAATATACTGTTTTTCATTTTCTGCTGCCAGACGATGAATCTCATCCCAGTCTTTTGTATCAGAGTTATTAATATCAGAGTTATTAATATCAGGGTTATCAATATCAGAGTTATTAATATCAGAGTTATTAATATCAGAGTCCTGATAATGCTGTGATATTGCGTGATTCCCTGAATCTGAACTCTTGTTGTAGCTTGAATATGTTCCATAAGGAGCGGAATATTTCCATATATCTCTTTCTTTACGACTACCCATTATTTTTTTAAGATGGGCTTCTGGATGCTCTACAAGTTCCGGAGTTACAGTCAGCTTTTTAATGTCAGATGAGGGAAGGTGTTCCTCAAAATATATCAGAATTTCTTCCACTGCACTGACAAGCCCCCTGGCTCCGGTATTTTCATAAAATGCTTTGGCTGCGAGCAGTTTTAGAGCTTTGTCTGTAAAGACAATATCAATTCCATAGGATTTAAAATCAAGACGCTTGCCAAAAGAGATCCTTACTGTGGATAACCATGCAGACGGGCCATATATATATCTTAAACTTCTTTACAGATATGTTCGGAGGTACGCCTTCAAATTTGAGTTACTCATTTCTTGAGGAGGGTTCTGTAGAGGTTATTTCAGGTGTCAATCTGCCCATTTTGTTAAAAGCCGTAAATATCAGAGGGAAAATGGATATTTCCAAGACGGTGGAACAGCTTGTTATCTATGGTAAAAAAAGCATTTCCCTTGCAAGCGGCATTCTTAACGGGGAAGCATATAATAATTAATGCAAGGTCAATATACCTCCTGCAAAATATGGATTTCATCCTTTATTTTATCGTATAGGAATTTAAATCCATCGATAATTGCGGTAAACAGGGATCATTGCAGCAAAGCCGCCTATTTTTTTGGATAAAAATTGAGTTTTGCAGGAATCCTAATGAATACCTAAGCCTAATGAGTACTAATGAAGGAGATTTGAAATGAAAAGAACCCCATTAATTGCAGGTAACTGGAAAATGTTTAAAACAGGTTCTCAGGCGGTAGAGACAGCACTACGACTTGCAGAATTATCCTGTGATGTTGAGGATACAGAAATCATGATAGCCCCACCATTTACAGCTCTTGCTCTTGTCAGTGAAAATATTAAAGCAAGCAAGGTTCGTGTTGGAGCACAAAATCTTTTTTATGAAAAAGAGGGAGCTTATACCGGAGAAGTCTCTGCACAAATGCTCAAGGGTGCGGGGGTAAGTCATGTTATTATAGGACATTCAGAGCGAAGACTTTTCTTTGGAGAAACCAATGAAGATGTGAACAGAAAAATCAGGGCAGCATTGGAATCAGCAATCTCTTCAACAGAAGCACAAAGATAGCCGTCAATATTAAGATTGCCAATAATCAGGCGACCAATCCGCTCCTCTTCTTCTGTTGGCCCGTACATTAAAAGCTGCCACTGCAGATGCTCT
>JADGBP010000125.1 GCA_015231395.1 Desulfamplus sp.
AACCCAGCATCGTTATACGACCTTTGCAGCACAACATGGATTGACTAACAACTCCCAACAGCCTTACAAATTGTTTAGGAAAACTCTGGCTCAAACACTCCAAATAGGGCATAATTTTCAACATGAGGAACTCCTTTTGATGTTATTGTTTATCTCAATTTAATATTATCATATTTCTTCCTCAAAGTTACATCATTTTCTGCTCCTAACTGATTGCTACTCCTAATTTTTTGGCGAAGGTATTGTATATCAGGGTATCAAGATGAAGAGTCTCCGGGAAGAAGGCTACTTGAGCTAAAAAAAGAGGACACTTTATCGCTGGACAACAAAACAATTGCAGTCCAATCTGAAATATTCAAATTCAGCTTTTCCGCCCATGCGGATGAAAACCAGATCATATCGTTTGTCAATTCACTTTCTCCAGATCAGATTGTATTGATTCATGGGGACAGCGGTGCAAGAGATGGGCTTACAAATAAATTCGTTTGCAAGAACGTACATTCACCAACCATTGGATCAAGCATTGAATTTCCTGAATATAAAAACAGATTCTTTATCATACCGAAACAGACTGATAACGAAGAGTTAAGCCTTGAACAATATTGGGAAACATGTCTCCATAAAGGAATTAAAAAGATTTCCCAAAGAGAACTTGAAGAGTTATTTCCTAACCAAATGAATGAGATAGAAGAGTTCAGCGGATTCAGACCTGACTATCTGAACACAAATTTCTTTTCTGTTATTACACCTGAAAAACGTATTGAGTTTATACAAAGAAAAAAGATATATGAAACTATAGGTAATCTTGAAAAAAAACTTGTGATTTATGGTGAACAAAACCAGTTTCATCTCGCTTTTGGAGTAAAACAGGACGATGAAAACATGGCTTTTCATTTATTAAGTGCCAAACAAGGAAAGCCAAGAACCCGAATTGATGCAAAAAAAATATTACATGTTTTTGAAAACAGTAATGGATTGGATGATATATCAGACGAAATTCAGATTATTGAAAAATTAAGAGCAATGGAGCGGATGGCTGCACACAAAGTCAAGTCATATCGACAGCAGCTTTCCTTTGTGGAAGACGGTTTAACACTTGAAAAAGCTCAACACCATCTGAATATAGAAACTCCTGATATAATGGATAAGATTGCCATTCTATTCGCTTTAATACCTGTTGCTGTTAAAGACGATAAAGGAGTATGGCGTTTTTCTTCTAACAAGGATTCCCTCCAACAAATGAACATAAGCGATACCAATCTAATTCTTGATCAAATCAGAAATGCTTTAACGTCTTATCCATTAACCAAAGCAAGTTATCAGAACAATTCATTTGTGCTTCAATTCGATTTTCCTGACGCAGTAAACCATTCAGAGATTCTTGATAAAGCACAAAAAAGCATTCCTGACCCTTTCACAGTATCAATATCGGATAAAATCAATCAAGCGGCATTTAACCCCCTGCTTTATGAATATTTGGGAAAAACCGGTAAGGTTTCCTTGTTTATGGAGGAGAAAAAAGTTGTACTAAAAAATATTGTCAAACCTCTGACTGAGGAATTTCAAGAAGCATTTTTTAGAACAACAGGTTTTACTGTTGAAGAGAAATTAATCCCTGTTCCATCAATGCCGAACCAGACAACAACACATAAAAATCAACAGGAAATCATCAGTGCGACACAAAGTTGTATTCCAGAACATTTACTGAATTCCGTTAAAGTAGGAATCAGAGAAAATGTTATCCTTTTAAAAGCGGATTTCCCTGATGTGTTAATGAAAACGTACCCTGCACTATTACAAACAATTGAGTCTGAAACAGGTTTAAAGGCTGAAATTAACTCTCATCCCAATTCAACAGCCCTTATTTCCCTTTTAAAAAGAAAAATTGATTTCAGAGGTAATCCATCTATTAATACAACTGAGAAAACCGTAAAAATAGAGTTCATTTCAATTAATGAAAAAATTAAGCATGAAATCGCAACTGAAACTGGATTTACAGTTCTTAAAAAATGATATTTGACAAACTGGAGCGGGTTATTTACCCCAATTTGTCAGTTCAAAAAACCTCAAATATCAGCCATTAATTGATCTATTCATCATATAAAAATGGCAATATTTTAACATCTAAGATACTTTTGGTGTTTGGGTAAATAACCCCGCATTCAGATTCTTAAGGTTTGATTTACTTGCTGAAGAATAAAGTCCCCAACTTTTGCCTGAAAGTTAAGGAATGAATTTATACTTTTCTTAAACTTGATTTTATCAGTTAATCAATTTATGGTTATTTTTTATATGGGCAAACAAGTGTTGTGATGAAAGGTGTTATCAGTGAAATGTTTCCTTTATAATAAGTCATTTAAGGTATTATTAGGTCAAAAGTACCTGATAATCAATGGTTGGCGGTTAAATGAATTATTAAATTCGTCAGAATTAAAATTTGTAAAAAAATATAAATTAAATATCATTTTGTAATAGATTAAATTTAATGATGATATAAGGGAAAGAGAATGCCTCATTTTTACATTATGCTTCGCAATATATTTTTGTACCTATTCCTATTTCTTCTGTTTTCTCCATTTAACCAAATCTATGCAATCCAAATTCAGGAAAAATTAGTAAAACGGCTTGTAATAAACTGGGTGTATGAAAAATGGGGAGTGCTTTATGAACCCTCTAATCTTACAACTGTAGATGTTGTAAAAACTGCAATAGTAGACGACGGAGAACAAAAAAATTGTTATTATGTGCTAAATTTTTCTAATAGTGGTTGGATAATTGTTGCAGCGGATAATGTTTCGTTTCCGATAATAGCATATTCTCAGTCTGGAAAGTATTCCAAAACAAATCATCCTAAACAATTTAATAATTGGATGAAGAATGTTGCTAATCAAATTTCTAATGCAATTGATTTGGAAAAAAAATCCAAAATTGGTTCATATATTAATAAGCGATCCATTAAGATTTGTTCAAAAATACAATCGGCATGGGAAAAATACAATGTCGATTTTGATAACTTTAAAAACAGCAAAATACGCTTATCAAGAACCTCAACATCGGTGTTGCCTTTATTAAAAACGCAATGGAGTCAGGGGAAATATTATAATACGGAATCCCCTAAAGATGCTGACGGGACTGACGGTCATGTGTTAACTGGTTGCATAACTACTGCTGTAGCTCAAATAATGAAGTTTCATAATCATCCACAAGTTGGTCGAGGTGCTCATATGTATGACCATGATATTTATGGAACTTTGTTAGCAATTTTTGGAGATACAACATATAATTGGTCAGATATGCCGAATTCCCTCAACTACTATAATACTGCTGTAGCAACCTTAATGTATCATGTAGGTGTAGCTTTAAATATACGCTATGGGGCTGATGGTTCTACTGGTTCCTCACAGACAGATATAAAGAAGGCTTTAGTGAATTTTTTTCGATATAAAGAGGGATCCTCCGATATTAGCAAAGAAGATTATTCAAATAATGATTGGATAAATATATTGAAAACTGAATTGGATAATGCACGCCCAATCTATTATTCTGGTAGCAACTCAGAGGGAGGGCATGCGTTTGTATGTGACGGCTACCAAGACGACTATTTCCATTTTAATTGGGGTTGGGGAGGATGGGCTGACGGATATTATTATTTGGATACCTTAAATAAAGATTATAGCTCTGGTCAATATGCTCTTATCGGTATTGAGCCTGATACATCTGATATAAATGGGGCAACGCTTTCAGGAAAATTTCAAGATGTTGATGGTAATACGATAAATAGTGGAAATTATTTTAATCTTCAAGTGTATAGTGGGGAGCCTTGTAGTGACCATACATATGCTGGAGGCTATATAATTGATACAACTATTAGCTGCAATTATTCAGTTTCCAACTTGCCAGCAGGTAAATACTTTCTGAAGATAAAATCTTCTCAATATACCAATTCTCCTGAAGGATGGTGGAATGGAAAATTATCAGAGAGTTGTAAATTAGCTAGGTCTGTTATTGTCTCTGCATGTGATTTCACTAATATTGATTTTATACTTGAATATAGTGAATTGGAAGATTGGGAAAGAGTAATGAATTGGGCAGAGTTAAAATATCCCGATATTTTTCCAATTGAAAAGCGTGAAGAAATAGAAGTTCCATCATATAAAATACGGTATTATTATAATAATGGTAGGGGAATATATTTAGGATATTATATGATAAATGATCATTTACATTATTTTGATGGAAACTTCTATGACATCGGCTCTATTGCCAACTTGATAAATCAAGCTAAATTTGAGGCTAAATTAGATGTTATAGAAATATACAAAGGCGATAAAAATGGAGATGGTCATAATATTTGCGAAAAATATCTTGCAACAGAGGTTTACTCGCTTAACCCTAAACCTGTGAAAGGTTTGAAAATGAAAAGAATTAGCAGTGAAGATGAAAAAGAATATGAGGTAAGCTCTTGGAGACAAGCAACAAAACAATGTGTTTTTAACTACTGTTTTTATGACACAAATAAAAAAAATGTCAAAGTTGTTTTTATAGCTCCTAATGGAGAAAAAAGTAATACGATAGAGATCAAAGAAAATCTTGATATTACAAAAGCATTACCTGCAAAAAGCTGGCCATTACTCGTGCCTATAAATTAATCAATAAAAAGTGTCGAAATATTTTTTGATTGTATTGTAGAAAACTACTCACCTCTATGGAGAGTGGTTAGAGTTATTGTTATTAGCAAAAATGCAATTGATAAAATGTTCCGCCAACAAGTCGCTCAAGCTGACCGCAAGAACGGGAGTAGTTCTTTTAAAGGCTGTTGGCACGGCGGCTTAGCTCTGCGTTATACATAATGAAAACAATAATAATGAAAAGTAAGACATCATCATTAATAAACGAGTTGCAATTGCGGCAATGAATAGTAGGTAATATGTTTGGCATCGGGTTATCAGAATTAATAGTAATTTTTATTATATTTGTCCTGCTTATTGGGGAGCATTGCTTTTCGTTCTAATTTCCTCTAAATCTAAAAAAAAGCTATTTCAAGAATTATTTCTAATAAAAACATGGAGGCATCTATGTCATATTGTATAAAATGCGGAAAGGAAGTATTGGAAGGAAGTTCTTTTTGTAAGCATTGTGGTGGGGATTTATCTGCCATACCAAACATTATGCAAACTTCAAGTATGTCTTCAGGTTTAACAAATGAAGATTTTATAACCTTCGTTGGAACCAATTTTGAGAAGTACTTAAGGAAATTCGCAAAATTTAATGTAGAAGGAATAGACACTTTTAAAGCAACTTGGCACTGGCCGGCTTTCTTTGTGCCATTTTGGTGGCTGTTGTACAGAAAGATGTATGGTTGGGCTATTCTTGTTTTTGTTACCTCATGGATTCCTTACATTTACGCTTTTAATCAAATAGTCTTGGCTATAACGGCTAATTATATCTATTACAAGCATGCAAAGAAAAAGATACTTGAAATAAAACAACAGCATCCCGAGCCAGAGACACAGAAAGCTGTTATTGCCGTTACCGGTGGCGTGAAAAATGCTGTTTTCATAGTTATTGCGATCATCGCTGTTGTTGGCATCCTTGCAGCTATCGCTATTCCTAATTTCATTTCTTATAGAAATCGTGCATACAAAGCTACAGTAAAATCAGAATTGACAAATTTAAAAGTCGTTGAAGAGTCTTATTTTGCTAAATATAATAGATATTCAAACAATTTAAGGGAGCTGAACTTTGCTCCATCAACACCAAACATAATAGTTGAAATAATCAGTGCTGATGAAGAATGCTTTAAGGCAAGAGGCACACACGCCCGGTTGCATGAATATATTTCGATTGATTGTAATGGCTTGGAACAGAACTCTAATAGAAACTAAATCCGCGTTCATCTCGTCTATTCTTCAAGCACTTCTATAAAATTATAACGTGAGAGCTTCGCTATAGATTCAGGAAGTTTTGTGAATTTATTACATTTGAGCAGCAGTTCAGTAATATGAGTCAGCCTATTTATTGATTCAGGCAGTTCAGATAGTTGGTTATGATAAAGATTAAGATGTTTAAGGTCAGTAAGATTCCCTATTGAATTTGGTAATTCCGACAGTTTGTTAAAACTAAGATTAAGCTTGGTAAGTTTCGTAAGATTACATATAGATTCAGGCAGTTTAGTTAATTGATTAGCTGTCAGCAGAAACTGGGTAAGCTGGGTAAGACTGCCTATTGATTCTGGTAATTCAAAGAGTTTGTTAGAGCCAAGATTAAGCTCTGTAAGCTGTATCAGATTCCCTATACATTCAGGCAGTTCAGACAGCAAATTCTCTTCAATATCAAGTTTAACCAATTTAACCAAACTGCATATTGATTTTGGTATTGAACTGATTTTGTTATATTTCAAATCAAGCGTTTTAAGCTCAGTTAAATTACATATTGACTCAGGTATTCTGCTTAGTTTGTTATATTGAAGATCAAGCTGATTAAGTTTATTGAGTCTTACTATTGATTCGGGCAGGTCTGCAAATTTGTTATTGCTAAGAAAAAGCCAAAGCATTTCCGTTAAGTTTTCTATTGAGTCAGGAAGTGTTGATAGTTGGTTAGAAGAAAGAAAAAGCCGGGTAAGCTGAGTAAGACTGCCTATTGAATCAGGAAGCAGTTTAAGTTCGTTCTCTTTAAGATCAAGCTGAGTAAGATGGGTGAGATTTCCTATTGAGTCAGGAAGTATGGATATTTTGTTAGAAGGGGTTTAGTTACGGATTTCAGATTATCAGATATAATTGTCTTAATAGCCCAGCGTTTACGGACGACCGCAGTGTAATGTAATGCGGTTATATTTTTTTCAAATGATTACTCAAGGAGTAATA
>JADGBP010000126.1 GCA_015231395.1 Desulfamplus sp.
TCACAGTTATCAGAAAATGTTATCTCCGGAAAAATAGAAAATACGGCAACAGAAGAAGCCAAAATAAAAAAGCTCTTAATACAAGAAGGTAAAACAGAACAGCTCTCAATAGAAGAAGGCAACGCAGAAAATCTCTTAATAGAAGAAAGTAAAGCAAAAAACATCTCAATAGAAGAAGGCAAAGCAAAAAACTTTTCATCAGAAGAAAGTTTGTCAGCTATTGTTAAAATTATCCGGACACTCCGGGGAGAAAACGGCTGTTCATGGGACAAAAAACAGACTCCTGAAACTATGTGGAAATGTTTGGCTGAAGAGATGTATGAGCTTTTGGCTGCAATTGAAGCTGATGATTCTGATGAAATATGTGAAGAATTAGGAGATGTTCTTTTTCAGCTTGTATTTATTGCTGAGATTTACCGTGAAAAGGGAAGTTTTGATATTAAAAAAAGCATCGCAAAAAGTGCTGCCAAAATGATCCGAAGACATCCTCATATTTATGGAAAGAGTGTCATCAACAGTGATGAAGAGCTCTGGGCAAGCTGGGAGAGCATAAAGAAGGAGGAAAAAGAAGAAAAAAGAAAACAAGAAAAAAGCAGAATAGAGGAGCAAGAAAGCAAAAAAGAGGAAAAGGAAAGCAACAAAGAGGCAAAAGAAAACCGAAAAGAGAAAAAAAAGGATCAAGACGAAAAAGAGAATTTCAGCGAAAACAAAACAGTATCAGTTCTGGACTCCGTGCCAACTGGAATGCCCGCTCTGATGCGATCTTATAAAATTTCAGAACGTGCGGTCAGAGCTGGGTTTGACTGGAAAGATATAGATGAAGTCATTGAAAAGGCATCAGAGGAGTGGAACGAATTCACTGTTGCCCTTGCAGAAGGAAATAAAAAAGATATCCAGATGGAATTTGGAGATGTACTCTTCACTCTTGCTAATGTGGCACGTCTTGCAGGTATTCACCCTGAGATTGCTTTGAGTGGCTCTACCGTGAAGTTTGAAAAAAGATTCAAGTATATGGAGCAGAAACTTGCCGAAAAAGGATATTCGCTCAAGGATGTTCCCCGTCAAGATCTGGAAGTGCTTTGGGAGAAGGCAAAGGAGCAGGTTTATGATAGTTATTGTTGATTACGGAGCAGGCAATCTGACAAGTGTGGCACGGGCAGTGTCATATCTTGGGTATGATTCAGTGATTACTGATGACCCTGAAAAGATAGCCTCCGCAGAAAGAGTTATCTTTCCGGGAGTGGGAGCAGCCGGTGCTGCCATGGAAGTAATGCGAAAAAAAGGTATTGACCATGCCTTAAAACAGACTTTTGAATCAGGGATTCCCATGCTTGGGATATGTGTGGGGTGTCAGATTATTATGGAGAGCAGCGAGGAAAACAATGCTTTATGTTTAGGGCTGATTCCAGGGAAAACCACTATGTTTTCAGCTCAAAACAGCATGTCCTCAGCTCAAAGCAGTATATCCGCATCTCAAAACAGTATATCTACATCTCAAAATAGCATATCCGCATCTCAAAACAGTATATCTACATCTCAAAATAGCATGACTTCATCTGTCCTGAAAGTTCCCCATATGGGATGGAACGGGCTTAATATAGTTCAGGAACACCCGCTCCTTAATGGTATAAAACCTGAAGATGAATTTTATTTTGTACACAGCTATTTTCCGGTTCCAGTTGATCAAGGAGATGTCTATGGCAAAACAGAATATGGAATTACATTTGCGTCTGTAATTGGACGAAATCATCTTTTTGCAACGCAGTTTCATCTTGAAAAAAGTGGTGAACCAGGGTTGCTGATTTTAAAGAATTTTTGTCTTTGGGAGTCATGATAAGACACGATGGAGATATTCAAAAATGCTGAGTAAAAGAATTATTCCGTGCCTTGATGTACGTGAGGGTAGAACAACCAAAGGAATCAAGTTTGAGAACAATGTGGATATCGGAGATCCGGTTGAAATGGCACGTTTCTACTATGAAGCCGGTGCTGATGAACTCGTATTTTATGATATTACAGCATCTCACGAGAAAAGAAATATTATGATTGATGTAGTAAGACGAGTTGCTGAAACTATTTTTATCCCGTTTTCAGTGGGGGGAGGCATTAGAACTCTTGAAGATATGAGAGCAGTACTTCTGGCTGGTGCTGAAAAAGTAAGTGTCAACTCTGCTGCTGTTAAAAATCCCGCAATTATTTCTGAAGGTGCCAAAGCATTTGGAAATCAATGTGTTGTTTTAGGAATGGATGTCAAGTATGTGGGAGAGAAAAAAGGTATTCCATCCGGATATGAAATTGTTATCAATGGTGGCAGAACATATATGGGGCTTGATGCACTGGAATGGGCACAAAAAGGGCAGAACCTCGGAGCAGGAGAAATATGCCTAAACTCCATTGATGCAGACGGAACTAAAGATGGTTATGAAATGAACCTGACCAGATTGATTTCAGACAATGTGACTATTCCTGTGATTGCTTCAGGAGGAGCCGGGAAACCGGAACATCTTGCTGATGTACTGACAGATGGTCATGCAGATGCCGCCCTTATTGCATCTATGGTTCACTATGGAACCTATACAATTCATGATATTAAAACTTACCTTGAGCAGCAAGGAATTAAAATCAGAAAAATAGCAAAATAATGAAAAAATGAAAAAACAACTGACACACATCAGCAGCATTCTTGACAGTGCATTAAAAGCCTTTAGACCCAATGCTGATATGGAAATGACAAAAATATGGGATTTATGGCATATTTCTGTAGGAGAAACAATTGCCAGAGAGGCAAAACCAGGAGCATTTAAGGATGGTATTCTTATAGTCCATGTTTCAAGCTCGGTCTGGATGCAGCAGTTAACATTTCTTAAGCGTAATATGATAGTCAAGCTTAATAATGCCCTGAACTGCGAGATGGTAAAGGAGATCAAATTTAAAATTGCAAATGTCCGCAACTGAACTTCTCATGCAAATTCCTCCTGTTATTCAAACTACCCGTATCATGCAAACTCCACATGTCATGGAAATTCCCCCTGAGATTCAGATTGATCAGCCAAAAAACGGTTATCGGTTTTCCATTGATCCTATTTTATTAATATCCCGTGTAATACCCGAAAAAGAAGAACGGATACTTGACATTGGTACAGGGTGTGGGATCATGCCTCTACTTCTTGCCTTCAAATATCCAAATATTCACATAACTGCTGTGGAGATACAAAAAAGTTTAGCACAATTTGCACAAAAAAATATTGTGGCAAATCATTTTAAAAACAGAATCACCCTGATTAATAGAGATATCAGACAAATAAGCAATGCAGACACTGGCGGCAGATTTGATAGAATTATCTCCAATCCACCTTATAAAAAAAAAGGAAGCGGAAGAGTTAATCCTGATATTCAAAAAGCCATTGCACGACATGAAATCACTTTGTCTCTCAACGAGCTGATCTTATGTGTTGCAAACTTTCTGAAACCAGGCGGGATATTGAATATTGTATATCCTGCTGATCGACTGATTGAATTGCAAAATGCCATGCTTAGACATTCCATTCAGCTTATTGACATGATATTTGTCAATACAAAAAAAGATAAAAAACCTAAACTTATGTTAATTACAGGGTGTGCCCAACAAAAAAGAAACATTTAAAAGAGGTAGTACATTAATGATCAATACAGGTAAATATTCTCCTGAATATCTTTTGTCGGAAATTCCCGAAATTTTTGAAATTGCACGTCAATATAATACTGTTGATGAATTCCGTAAAAAAGCAGCAGAATACGTTCATAAAATGCAGTATGAAACCTTTGATGAATTTAATTTGTTCAGCGAAGGAAGTATTATACGTGTTAGAGACTGTGCTCAGGTTATTAACCAGATTTTTACTTGTCGTTCGGAAGAAAAATCACAATTCTCTGTAGTTCAGGCAATAATGGATATTGCCCACAGTGTGCCACGACCAGATCTTTATTCAGCATTCTATGCGGAAATTCTTCATCTTTTTTTAGGATTGCATGGCAGATCACCACGTCCAAGATTTGCGGATCACCACCTTATACCCAGCGGACTGGAAGGGAGGGAAGCTGCCATAGAGCGAAGCGGTCAGCTTGACACCTTGTCAGAAGATGTTTCAAGGTATATGAGAAGATATTCTGACGGGCTTGAAAAAACATCTGTTGCTCGCCGTGAAAAAAGGCGTGATCATATTATAAAAATACTAAACGCCTCTTTAAGTGACTGGTATAACTGGAAATGGCAATACAATAATGTTATGCGTAGTGCAGAGAAGATTAAACAGCTTGTAAACCTTACTCCTGATCAGGCTCTATCTCTGGAAATGGCACGGAAAAGCCGTATCCCGTTTGGAATCACACCATACTATCTCTCCCTTATGGACGAAGACCCTGATTTAGGAAGAGATCTTGCTATCAGAGCACAGGTGATCCCCCCACTCAGTTATACAGAGCAGGTGTCAGAACATGACAAAAAAGATATATCCTGCCTTGATTTTATGCGTGAAACTGACACATCTCCTGTAGATCTGATTACACGGCGTTATCCTTCCATCTGCATTTTCAAGCCTTTTAACACATGTCCGCAGATATGCGTATATTGCCAGAGAAACTGGGAAATCAAAGATGCCATGACTCCAGGAGCAATGGCTTCGGAAAAACAGATTCTTGAGGCTCTTCAGTGGATTCGCGAGCATCCCGCCATTCATGAGGTACTGATTACAGGAGGAGATCCGTTTGGAATGAGTGACCGAAATCTGGAACGTATCCTTTCAGGGGTTGCAGATATTCCTTCTATAGAGCGAATCCGGATTGGAACAAGAACACCTGTGACCGCACCGATGAGGATTACAGATGATCTTGTCAATATTTTAACCAAACACAGAAAAAAAGGCAGGATCCAGATTGCGATCGTGACCCATATTCAACACTCATATGAACTGACACCTGAAACAGCAGAAGCGGTGAAACGTTTAACAAACAACTCCATATCTGTTTTCAATCAACTTGTTTATACATTTTTTGTATCACGGCGTTTTGAAGCGTCATATTTAAGAAGAAATCTTACCCGTATCGGAGTGCAGCCCTATTACTCCTTTAACACAAAAGGAAAAGATGAGACTGTTGAATATCGGGTTCCCATAGCTCGTCTGCTTCAGGAACAAAAAGAGGAAGCAAGGCTTCTTCCTGGTATTTCTCGAACTGATGAGGCAGTTTATAATGTGCCAGGAATGGGAAAAAACTATCTGCGTGCCCGTCAGCACCGTGATCTGATTTCCATTCTTCCGGACGGCACAAGAGTGTATGAATTTCATCCATGGGAAAAAAATATTACAAAAAATATATCCACACACATTGGGTATGATGTTCCAATACTTGATTATCTCATCCGGTTAGACGCTGCTGGAGAGGATATATCGGATTATGAGACAATATGGTATTATTTTTGAATTTGTATAGAGCTTGTCTGAATTTGTATAGAGCTTGTCTGAATTTGTATAGAGCTTGTTTGAATTTGTATAGAGCTTGTTTGAATTTGTATAGAGCTTGTTTGAATTTGTATAGAGCATATTGCAGAACTCAAACCACCTATTTCAGATAGTTTTCACGATAAGAATTACGGTAAGAATTACGGTAAGAATTACGGTAAGAATTAAAGAATTAAAAAGGTGTATTATAGTCAGATACAAAAATAGAATAGAAATACAAATCCCTCAGCTTTTTATAATCATGTTTCTTCTCCTTATGGTCTTTGTGGCTCTCCATCTTGATATTCCAATGAACTGGATTATAAGTGATGCCCTGATAAGACTTGTGATGAACGGAGTATTGGTTCTCTCTCTTGTGCCAATGCTTAAAGCTGGCATTGGTATCAATTTTGGACTGCCAGTTGGTGTGATTGCGGGGCTTATTGGTATGTGCATATCTGTAAATTTTACCATTCGGGGAATTTGGGGATTGTTTGCATCAATGCTCTTTGCAGTGCCTGCGGCTGTGGTTCTGGGGTTTATTTATGCCATGATTCTAAACCGGGTCAGGGGGAGAGAGGAGATTACAGCCACATTTGT
This sequence comes from Desulfamplus sp., assembly GCA_015231395.1. Lineage (GTDB taxonomy): Bacteria > Desulfobacterota > Desulfobacteria > Desulfobacterales > Desulfobacteraceae > Desulfamplus. The sequence continues at coordinate 6,075 of JADGBP010000126.1, forward strand.
AGGTTTTTCTTTTATACCCCTGATGAATTTTTTCTGGGCAACAGCACCATTTTCCAACCCTGGAATGCTTTGGCCTATTGGTGGCAAAGGTATGCGTCCTGTAATTGGCTTGAAAAGCTATTTTGCCAAAACACTCAATGATCTCTGGATGGTAAATATTGGAGGAGTTAATCTGCCTTTAGGGCTGCTGTTATTCTTTTTCATACTTTGTATTCTCATGGCTCTTTTTTTCAAAACCACCTTTGGAAGAGCAACCGTTGCAGTTGGTGAAAATGAGCAATACGCCTCTCTTGCTGGAGTAAATATAGTCAAGGTAAGAACGGTTTCTATTATTCTCTCCACCATAATTGCAGCTATTGGTATCTGTATTTATGCCCAGAGCTACGGATTTATTGAGCTTTACGATGCTCCTTTAATGATGGCATTTCCGGCAGCATCAGCCATTCTGGTTGGAGGGAGCATGGGTAGAAAGACCGATATTGTTCATGTTATTCTTGGCACCTTTCTTTTTCAGACCACCTATCTTATTTCTGGTCCTATTGCCAATGAGCTTATGGTGTCAGAGGTTGCCGAGATATTCAGACTTATGGTTACTAATGGAATTATTCTTTATGCTTTATTATATGAAGGTGGTATTGGTAGGAAGAATTCGCATGGTAAAGGGAGTTATTAAGGAAAGAGAATTATTAAAGTCTAAGTAACATGGAGGCAAAAATGATACCACAAGAAAAACAAAAAATGACCCCTGAAGATTATCTTGAATT
>JADGBP010000127.1 GCA_015231395.1 Desulfamplus sp.
GTTTAATCCAGAATTTTTTGAAACAATTTTCAAGGTGTCTGGAAAGTTTAAGTCCGGCAATGTTATACTGTAGCCGATTATTCTATTGGAAAAAAACCGCTAAAATGATATAAAGCACCAATTTGGCAAAACAGAGGTAAATATTTTACAAAACAGAGATAAATATTTTATATTAAAAACAATTTTGAAGGTATCTAATGAAATTTTCAGTTGACAGAAAACGCATCTCTGAAGTGCTTTCACTGATTCAGGGTCTTACAAACAGGAAGACAACTCTTGCCATTACGTCCGATGTTTTAATCAAAGCGGAAAACTCAAATATCACTGTTACGGCAAATGACCTTGAAACCGTATTTCAGGGTAGATATGAAGCTGATGTTGAACTTGATGGAATCATATCCATAAACGCAAAAAAACTGTATGAAATTGTGAGGGATTATCCTGATTTCTCAATTCCTGTAAACGAGATAGAGAACAGATGGATTGAGATTGGTACCGGCAACATTCAATATCATATTGTCTCTTCAGATTATGAGAATTTTCCTGAATATCCGGTTATAGAAGATATTGATTTTGTAGAGATAGAATCTGGTGCTCTTAAAAAAATGGTTGAGATATCAGCATCCATAAGTTTTTCACAGGAGGAAAAAAGACCTTACGTTCTTGGGGCTCTTCTTGAAAAAACAGAGAAAATCGATAAAGACGGTTTCGATAAAGATGGTCTCGATAAAGACGGTCAGAAGAGTCAAGTTCTTAGAATGGTCTCTACAGACTCAAAAAGACTTTACTCCTTTGATACTCCTTATTCTGGTGAATTTCAGATTCCGGAAAAAGGAATAATTATACCCAAAAAAGGTCTTGCAGAGCTTGGTAAATTTTTAAGCAGCGTTGGAACTGTCCAGATTGGTATTAAAAACAACCATTTCATTGTTACCAGAGACGATGAAACCATAATGATCAAATTGCTTGAAGGTGAATATCCAGATTACAGGCGTGTGCTTAACACAGAGTTATTTACACCCATTGAAATTAACAGAGCTATGTTGCTTATGATGATGAAGCGTATGTCTATACTGGTTTCTGATGATTATAAAGTGGTGATGCTTAATTTCAAGGAAAATCAACTTACTGTAACTATTACAAACCCTGACATAGGTGAGTCAAAAGAAGATATTGCCATCGGATATTCTGGAGAGAGTATGGAGAGTGCATTTAATCCCAAATTTTTTATTGATGCCTTGAATGCATTTAAGGGTGACAATATTATTGTAAACATAAAGGATAAAAGGAATCCATGCATTATAAAAGGCAATGGTGGTGATATGAAGTTCGTGTGTGCGATAATGGCAATGTCTGTTTAGTAAATGATATCTATGTTTTACATGGAGTGATATAGTTTAATCAATGTCATGTCGTTTAAGCAACGGTGGTTTGTTTAATGAAATTTTTTATTGGGATTCTCTTTTTTGAGTATCCATGGGTGTCAGATGGAAAACATGGAAAATATTGATATAAGTAATGAGAATGAGTCAGGAAATGATGTTGTGTCGGCAAATGATGTTGTGTCAGGAAGTAATATTATATCAGAAAATGATGTTGTGTCAGGAAACAATATTGTATCGGGAAATGGCATTATGCCATCAAATAATATTATGTCAGGCAACAATGGCAAAGCAGATAATGATGACTATGGAGCAGGCAATATAAAGTTGCTTGAAGGCCTTGAAGCGGTCAGAAAAAGACCTTCAATGTATATTGGTAATGTTGGCATTGAAGGCCTTCATCATCTGGTCTATGAAGTTGTGGATAACAGCATTGACGAATCAATGGCTGGTTACTGTGATACCATAACAGTGCTTATTCATCCGGATATGAGCGTAAGTGTTGAGGATAACGGTCGAGGCATACCTGTAGGAATGCACGAAACCGAGAATATGCCGGCAGCAGAGCTTGTAATGACAAAACTCCATGCCGGCGGAAAATTTGACAAAGACTCCTATAAAGTGTCCGGAGGTCTTCACGGTGTGGGTATTTCTGTTGTGAACGCTCTTTCTGATAATCTTGAGATGGAAGTCTATAAAGACGGCAAAATCTATTATCAAAGATATTCCAAAGGTGTCAAACAATGCGAATTGTCCATAAAGGGAGCGACTGAAAAGCGGGGGACAAGAATCACCTTTAAACCTGATTTTTCAATCATGAATGAAAATGAATTTGAGTATGAAAAACTCTCCCGCAGAATGAGAGAACTCGCGTTTTTGAATAAAGGGATCAAGATTGTCATTGAAGATGAACGTTCCGCGGAAAAAGATGAGTTTATGTATGAAGGAGGACTTATCTCTTTTGTGGAATATCTTAACAGAAATCTGATCGCTCTTCACGATCCCATTCACATTGAAGGCGATAAAAATGATGTTCAGGTGGATATTTCCATACAGTATAACGATACCTTCAAGGAGAAACTCTACTCTTTTGCGAACAATATAAATACAATAGAGGGCGGAACCCATTTGTCTGGTTTCAAGGGTGCCCTTACACGAAGTCTTAACAGCTATTCCATCGCCAATACTGCCAAAAATAAGGCTCCTGTTAAAATATCCGGAGATGATGTCAGAGAGGGACTTACAGCTGTTATCAGCGTCAAGGTTATGGATCCCCAGTTTGAGGGGCAGACCAAGACAAAGCTTGGTAACAGTGATGTAAAAGGCATTGTGGAGTCTCTTGTTAATGAGAAACTTTCCATGTTTCTTGAGGAGAATCCGGGGACTGCAAAGAAAATATTAATGAAGGCTGTGGATGCTGCCAGAGCCAGAGACGCGGCAAAACGTGCCAGGGATCTTGCCAGAAAAAAGGGTACTCTTATTGATTCCACACTTCCAGGCAAACTTGCCGAGTGTCAGTTTGCCGATCCTGCAGAGCGGGAACTTTTTCTTGTGGAGGGAGATTCTGCCGGCGGAAGTGCAAAGCAGGGGAGAGACCGCAGATTTCAGGCCATTCTTCCGCTCAAGGGCAAGATACTTAATGTTGAAAAATCAAGGTTTGACAAGATTCTCAGAAGCGATGAGATAAAAAATATCTTTACAGTGCTTGGTACTGGTGCAGGCAAGGAAGAGTATGATATTGAAAAAATCCGTTATCATAAAGTGGTTATAATGACCGATGCTGATGTAGATGGTTCTCATATCAGAACCTTGCTGCTAACCTTTTTCTATCGTCAGATGCCGGAGCTTATAAGCAGAGGATATCTCTACATTGCCCAGCCTCCTCTTTTCAGGGTGGGCAAGGGTAAAAGCGGTATTTATCTCAAAGACGAGGCAGAATACCGAGATTATCTTGTTAAAAGAGTTTGTGAGCACAAAGATGTTTATATTGCGGGCAAGACGGAGCGGTTAAGCGATGATGAGCTTTATTTTTTTCTCAAGGATCTGTCAGACTATTACAACGCTGTGGATCGCCTGAAGAGAAAAGAGTATGATATTGATCTGCTGTTAAGGCTTATCAAGATGGATCTTCGGGACAAGTTTTTTCTTCAGGACAAGGCAAAGATGCTTGCCCTGAAAGCAGATCTTGACGACAGTGGCTATATTACGGAAGATCTTGAATACAGCGAAGATTTTGATATCTATGAGATGAATGTCTCTGGATACCAACTCAGGGTAGGAAAAAGCCTGATCGCCACAAACGATTATAAAATCATGCTGAAAAACTATGACAAGATACTTGAACTTGACAAGCCACCTTTCAGGGTATGTCCGACCGGATCAATAAAGTCTCAGGACGTTTCGCTTCAACCTTCTTCAGGTGACTTAACTGGATCTTCAAGTAAAACGGGATCTTCAAGCGGTTCAATCGAATCTGAAGAGGATTCAATTGAATCTACAGACGACTTAATGGAACCCAAAACTCCGGTAGCACCTCTTGAATATAAGGGTACTTTATTGTTTGAAGAGAAGGAGGCTTTTTTTCATTATATTATGGGGGAAGCGAAAAGAGGTATCAATATTCAGAGATACAAGGGTCTTGGTGAGATGAATCCTGATCAGTTGTGGGAAACTACCATGGATCCTGAAAAAAGGATGATGCTTCAGGTTCATATTGAAGACGCTGAAAAGGCAGATGACATCTTTACCTTGCTCATGGGGGAAGAGGTAGAACCAAGAAGAAACTTTATTCAAACCCACGCCCTTGAGGTTTCTTCGCTGGATTATTAAACGAGTGTCTTGTTAAACAACTGTTTTGTTAAACGACTGCCTTATTAAACGACTACCTTAAGCAAATGACTCTCTTGTCCGGCTTTATAACGGTCATGATAGTAGCTATTAATCCATGACCGAATTCAGATTACCATGAATCCGGTCATTATCGTTCAGGGAGATATATTTAATTGGAAATAATTATTATAGCTTTAGCCGCTTTATTTGCTTCAGGTCTGACCCTGTTTTCAGGATTTGGGCTTGGAACGCTGTTAATGCCTGTTGTCGCACTCTTTTTTCCTGTTGACGTGGCAATCGGAATTACTGCCATGGTTCATTTTGCCAACAATATCTTCAAGCTGGGGCTTGTGGGATTACACGCTGACAGAAGTGTTGTGATCAGATTTGGATTGCCCGCTGTGCTTGCCGCGTTTGTCGGGGCATTCCTGCTTGGCTGGCTCTCGTCTTTACAACCTGTTTATGAATATGTATTTATTGGCAAAACATTCACGGTCATGCCGGTGAAGTTGATTATTGGAATTTTGATTGTTGCCTTTGTCTCTGTGGAACTATCACCTGCTTTCTCATCTATAAAACTTGATAAGAAATTTCTTCCTGTTGGTGGATTCATAAGCGGTTTTTTTGGTGGATTGTCAGGTCATCAGGGGGCATTCAGAAGCATGTTTCTGATCAAGGCGGGTTTGAGCAAAGAACAGTTCATAGCTACTGGTGTTGTATTGGCAGTTATGGTTGATTTTGCCAGAATGGTTATCTATGGATGGGAAGCAGTTCTTTCAGGAAAAAGCGTTGAGTGGTCACTTGTTCTGGTAGCTACGATTTCTGCGTTTATAGGTGCTTTTTTCGGTGTTCGTTTGATCAAAAAAATGACGGTTCGCTCAATACAGATCATGGTCTCTGTTTTGCTTACTGTTGTGGCTTTTGGTATGATTTGTGGAATTATATAAAAAACAGAATTCAGTCATGACTGTTTATATTGGAGAACATAAAAAATGTCAGACACCGTTGCACTTGACAATATATTTGAAGCTCAACAGAGTGCTTTTTACAAAAAGCCAATGCCCTCTGCAGATGAACGTATGGATAATCTCCATCGTCTTGAACAGGGAATGCTTAAATACAGAACAAAGTTGATTGCCGCGGCAAACATGGATTTCGGCTGCCGTTCTGAAGATGAAACCATGCTCGCAGAGATCATTCCATCTGTTGAAGATATCCGGTATATAAGAAAAAATGTAAAAAAATGGATGAAGCCTTCCCATCGCAAGACAGGCATTCTGTTTAAACCTGCCAAAGCCATGGTCATATATCAGCCCCTCGGGGTGGTAGGCATTATCACTCCCTGGAATTATCCGATATATCTCTCAATGGGTCCCTTAGCCGGTGCTCTTGGTGCCGGAAACCGCGCTATCATACGCATGAGTAAAAATACGCCGGAAACTGCAAAAACTCTTCAAACCATGATTCGTGAATTTTTTCATGAGGATCATGTGGCACTGATGACAGCAAATGAGGGATCAGGCTCTGCTTTTGCCACGAAAAAATGGGATCATCTGTTTTTTACAGGCTCTACATCTGTTGGTCGCCAGATAATGAAAGCAGCATCTTCAAATCTGACACCTGTTACTCTTGAGCTTGGAGGAAAATCACCTGCTATTATAAGTGCAAAATTTCCCATGAAAGATGCAGCAGAGAGAATCGCATTTGGCAAGATATTTAATATGGGTCAGACCTGTGTGGCACCTGATTATGTGCTTTGTCCAAGAGCTCAGGTCAATGAGTTTGTAAGACTTTTTAAGGGCAGTATTGAGAAGATGTATCCAACCATGAAGAACAATCCTCAATATACTTCAATCATTAACGAACAGGAGTATTCAAGGCTTCAGCAGATGGTAGTCGATGCCAAATCAAAGGGTGCCCAGATTATTTCAATCAATCCTTCCAATGAATCTTTTTCATTCAACCTTGCTGATGGCTTACCTGGCGGAGTTGATCAAAATAGAGGAGATATTGTTAATACTGCAAAAAATAGAGCGATTCAGAGTGTAAACACAAGGAAAATACCCGTAACTCTGCTACTCAATGTAACTGATCAGATGCTGGTGATGCAAGACGAGGTATTTGGCCCTCTTTTATCAGTCATTCCATACGACAAGCCCGAGGATGCGATTAATTTTGTCAATTCAAGACCAAGACCTTTAGCTATATACTATTTTGATTATGATAATACTCAGGTCAATTATTTTTTGACTCATACTCACTCAGGCGGAGTATTGGTTAATGACACTCTTGTCCATGTACCTCAGGACGATCTTCCATTTGGAGGAATCGGAGATTCGGGAATGGGACAATATCATGGTTATGAAGGCTTTCTGACCTTTTCCAAGGCAAAAGGCGTTCTTATCAAGCATAAATTTAACAGCGGAAAATTTGTTTATCCACCGTATGGAAGCAAAATTCATCAGTTGCTTTACAAAATGTTTTTGGGGTAATGCTCATCGTAGGATTCAGATTGAATATGGTGATTTGGACACCCTATGTCAAACGCATTAAAAAAATATAATGAAGCTCCCCGCCGCAAGCGGCGGGGTATCTTTAAAAGCATTACAGCGCCCCAAGGGGCGG
>JADGBP010000128.1 GCA_015231395.1 Desulfamplus sp.
TGCGTCTTTTTTACCACATAATGGATATGGAAGAGAGAGGCTGTTATTCTTGGGACTACATAAATCTGCATGACGAGATTAAGCGAAAAAAATACAATTACTTTGAAAAAACAGGTTACGGCGGAGCTTCCAGTAAAGAGTAATTCAAGAGGCTTTATATGAATTATGCAATAGAAGGTGTTTATAAAAATGGTAATGTAGAACTTATTGAAAAGCCTGAATTCCATAAACCTGTTCAAGTATTAGTGATTTTTTTGGAAAATAAGAAGAAAATCAAAAAATTAGGCGGACTTTTCAAAGATTTTGATGTTGATTACGATAAGCTCGAACAGGATTTAAGAGAACTGCAAAGGAGTTCATCAACACATATACTTGAGGAATTTGAGAATAATAATAGCTTATCTTTATGAAAAGCAGCGGATTCCAGTATCAATAAAGGCAATAAAAACAATATTGGAAGATTCTGTAAATTACAGAGAAGAAAAACTCTCAATAGAAATAATTGAATCTTCATTTGAAATAACTGATATACCTGAATTACATGACAGGCTGATTGCTGGAACAGCACGTTATTTAAATCTTCCTCTGATTACAAATGATCCTGTTATACTATCAAGTATATTTGTAAGCTGTGTTAAGTAAACGTTTATCTTTTGGACGATAGATGTTGTCAGAATCACGGATTGGCAGGATTGAGAAATAGCGGCAGTCAGGTTAATCTGTGATTCTGACAATAAGCGGTCATGTGTTAAACTCATGGATTGGCAGGGATTAAGGGATTTCACGGAAAAAATTAGTGAAATCCGTAAAACTAAGGAGGATTTTATGAGTGCAATACTTAAAAAGGCTTTTAGTATGGCATCTTCTTTTTCTGAGGATGAACAGGAAATATTGGGAAATTATTGGATATATGAGATGCAGCAATCTAATTTAATTGAAATTATTAAAGATGAGATGAAATGGCAGAAATCATTTTCAGAGTCTCAGGATATTCTTGAAATGCTTGCAGATAAAGCATTAGAAGAATACAGACAAGGAAAATCAAAACAAACAGGATGGGACGAGTTATGATTTCCCACCTGCTTCCGAGTTTTAGAAAGAATTTTGAGACTCTGCCAGAACAAATAAAAATTCAGGCAAAAGAAGCGTATAAAATATGGAAGCAAAACCCTTTTGAAAAATCTCTTAATTTTAAACAGCTTTACCCTTCAAAACCCATTTACTCTGTAAGAATTACTTTAAACTGGAGAGCACTTGGTTACAGAGAAAGTAAAGATACAATAATATGGTTCTGGATAGGTTCGCATGAAGAGTATAATAAACTCATATCGTCTGCAAGAATAAGAAAACAATAAAAAGCCTATGGATTTCACGTATTAAAAAAATCAGTGCAATCTGTGTAATCAGGTTAATCTGTGATTCTGAATCACGGATTGGCAGGATAGAAGGATAAGGCGGGATAAAGCAGAATCTTGAAAATCCGTTAATCTTGGGCAAAACAAGAAGGATTGATAAAAGAAATTAAACCGTTAATATCAGAGTTAGTATCAAAAGATATAAGAATAAGCACAGAAATAGTAGAAATTACATTAAAAGCTGCTTAAGAGCAATAGTGGAATAAGGCGAACAAGGATCCGTAAAATAAATGGGGGGAGGCGTTGCATGGAAATAATTGATCAGCATGTCAAAGGGATCATGGAAGGGTGTAAACAGAGGGCAAGAGATGCGGGCTTGTCGTTTGAGGATGAATCCCTTGAATACATCGTCACCAACAGGGATATGATAGAGCTGAGTCCCAAAGTGATGATCCCAACGCTTTATGATTACTGGGTTCATGATGTCCGTGTGATTTCTGGAAAAGGATTATATGAACTTTACCCCAATAATCCATATGAAACGGTTATCAACACAAGACCTCCAATCTCATTTTACAATGACAACAATCCAGACTGGCTCAATGTGATGATATTTTATCATGTTCTGGCTCACATTGACTTTTTTCAGAATAATCTTTTTTTCAAGCATACATGGGATTATGATTTCACGGGACAAGCACTTGCAGACAAGCGGATCATTGCAAAATACCGCTCTGAAAAGGGCAGATGGGTTGATTATATTATCGAATTTGCCAGAGGAATTGACAATCTTGTGGGATATCATGATCAGGTGTCTAATGCTGTAAAGCCTGATGAAAAGCGGATCATGTCAAAATTAGATTACTATTTTGATATCTTTCTTCAAAAAGAAAAAAAAGTTTCTCAAAATGAATATTTAAAGGAAATAAACCGCTATAATCTCATGTGCAAGCCAACTGGCAAGAGAAAAAGTGATAAACTCTTCATGGCTAATGAGGACGATTTTTTCATTGATATAAGAATCAAATATCCTGAAATTGATGCCTTTTATACAAAACATATTGAAAAAAAAGAAGAGCTTCGCATGGATGTAATGCAATACATTATGAAACATTCCGCTTTTCTTGAAAAAGATGAAAACAAGTGGATAAAATCTGTAATGGAGATTGTTAGGAACACATCCATATTTTTTCAGCCCCAAATCAGAACCAAAATTATGAACGAAGGATGGGCAAGTATCTGGCATGAAATGCTCTTTATGAAAGATGACAGAATCAGAGGACACGAAGTGGATTTTGCCAAAGTCAATGCAGGTGTGACTGCCATGCCTAAAGTGGGTCTCAACCCCTATGCTTTGGGAATGCGTCTTTTTTACCACATAATGGATATGGATGACCGTGGCTGCTACTCCTTTGAGTATTTAAATCTTCATGATGAGGTCAAGCGTCAAAAATACAATACAGATAAAGGAACAGGTATTGAACGCATTTTTAACATACGGGAAAATCTGTGTGACTTTACCTTTATAAACACCTATATAGATCAGGAATTTCTCAATAAGCACAAACTTTTTGTCTCAGGTAAACGCCTGAACAAGGAGAGAATGACATGGCAATATTACATCAAATCCCGCAAGGCAGAAGCATATAAGGAGATGCTCATTGACACCCTTTATCACCCGCCGGTGATCAGTGTGAGTCATGAGAAAACCGCTCAGGGTCCTCTTTATCTGGTGCATAAATTTGAGGGCAAACCCCTTAAAGTGGATTATATTGAAAACACCATGATAGGACTTGAATACCTTTGGGGACGCTCAGTCCGGCTTGAAACAAGTGAACCTGCCTCTGCAACTGATAATCCCCATCAAAGATTTGTCAATTACTGGAATCCGCCTGTACCAGCACCCGGGGCACCTGTTACACCATCTGCGGCAAAGCAGGAACAAAAACCCATTTCATGGAAACGGGTACTTTATGTTATGGAAAACCGCAAGCTGATTAAAAGGGAGATAAACTGACTATGACGACGCAATCCCTTGGTATGGAAAATTATAGTGAAACCCGTGCTCAAAAGGCTATAGATCTGCTTAATGTTGATATTGGAGATTACGAAAGGCTGAAACCCATAACGTTTAAAAACTTCCTTGGTCTTGTTGAGGCAAGACCTGCGGAGATGCTTCGTAATGTGTTTCAGGTTTTTCATGATATGATGCAGACCCATGTTGATGTCTCTGAAGATTCCATCTTAACTGATCCAGATGAATTTTCCCTGATTGATTATGACTGTACCCGTCTTTTTGTTGAAGGATCGGAAAATCCCTATTTTACAGACCGGCTGTTTGCCAACCGCCTTATGAAGCATATGGAGGGTCTGCGTCATGGTACCCAGCAAAACAGAATCTATATTTTTCACGGTCCTCATGGATGTGGTAAAAGTACGTTTTTGAATAATCTCCTGAAAAAATTTGAAGCATATGCCAATACCGAGGAAGGAATGCGGTATGAAGTGGTCTGGAGGCTTGACATTGAAACTCTTGGAGGGCATGGAAGAGCAGAGTCTGTTACAGCTATTGAACGGCTTATTGAACTCATAGAAAAATCTGACCCTAAAGTGAATGAAAAACAGAGTGAAATAGTAACAGAACAGTGTATTGGAGCTGGTTTTAATGCATCACACATTGAAATTCCCTGCATATCGCATGATAACCCCATACTTATTATTCCCAAAAGTCACAGGCGTAAACTTTTGGACAAGCTTATCAAAAACGATGAATTCAAATGGCGGCTTTTTACGGAAAAGCAGTATGACTGGGTATTCAGTGGAGAGTGCTGTACTATCTGTGAATCCATTTATCAGTCATTGCTGGAAAGACTTGGGGAACCGGTCAGAGTATTTGAGATGCTCTATGCCCGTCCATACTATTTTAACCGACGGCTTGGTGCTGGAATAAGTGTCTTTAATCCCGGAGACCGTCCTGTACAGCAAAATGTGATTAGCAACCAGATGGTACAGAACAGAATCAACAATCTGTTCAGGGACAGCAATTTAATTCATTATATATATTCAAGATTTGCCAAAACCAACAACGGCATTTATGCCTTGATGGATATAAAATCCCATAACGTTGAGAGGATGGTTGAGCTGCATAATATCATCAGCGAAGCTGTTCACAAGGTTGAGGATATTGAAGAGAGTGTAAATTCCCTGTTTCTTGCACTTATGAATCCTGAAGATAAAAATCACATCAAGGAGTTCCCATCTTTTTCAGACAGAATTCAATATATCAATATTCCTTATGTACTTGACATCAATACTGAAGTGAAGATTTACTGCGATATTTTCGGAAGGCATATTGAAGAGAGTTTTCTTCCAATGGTAATGGAAAATTTTGCACGGATAATTGTCTCTTCCCGTTTAAAGGCAAAATCTGAAAGTTTGATGGAATGGATCAGAAATACTTCCAAATATAGGCTTTACTGTGATGAACAACTGATGTTGCTGAAAATGGAGATATATTCAGGCAGTCTGCCGGAATGGCTTGACAATGATGATCGCAAGGCACTTACAGCCAAAATGTGGAGAAAAATTCTCGCGGAATCCGAGACTGAGGGTAATCATGGTTTTTCAGGCAGAGATTCCATAAGGATATTTGATCAGTTCTATTCCAGATTTGCTCGGGAAGACAGGCTTATAAACATGCCTGCTCTCTGCTCGTTCTTCAGGAATATTATGATCGAGATGCCCAAAATGATACCAGACGGTTTTCTGGAATCATTGCTGCGTATGTATGACTACAATGTGCTTCAGCAGGTAAAAGAGTCGCTCTATTATTATAATGAAGAGCAGATATCAAAAGATATCAAAAACTATATTTCAGCAGTCAATTTTGAAATCGGTGCTTCAGCACGGTGTCTTTTTACCAATGACATTCTGAATGTGACCAACATATTCCTTGAAAGCATCGAAAACAGACTTTCTGCAGACAATTTCAGTCCTGCAAAACGTCAGGAGATGCGCAGGGATGTTCTAAAGCATTATACTACCAATGCTCTCAGTCGCGAAATTATGATTGAAGGTAAAAATATCTCTGAAACCAAACTGTTTGCCTCACTTCATGAAAGGTACATTCATAGCCTGAAAAAAAGGGTGCTTGAACCCTTTCTTGGCAATGAGAACTTCAGTCGTGCAATCAAAGATTTTGATGCCCCTGATTTTAAAACCTATGATCAAAGGCTTAAAACCGATATTGAATTTCTCATCAACAATATGGTATCAAAGTTCGGATATACACAGCAGGGGGCAAAGGAGGTTTGTATCTACGTGATTGACAGCAACCTCGCCACAAAATTCAAATGATATTTTCAGCATTTGGATTACCTTCAGCTCTTGCTATTACCTTTACCGTGAAAACACATTTTTGCTTTCATTTTCCGGGATGACTGGAATCCAATCCGGTCATGGACGTTTACCGTGAAAACAGATTCTGGTTTTCATTATTCGGGGTGATCGTATTCTGACCATGAACATTTATTTCAAATTAACTTTTTTGGTATAGAGTCTTAGACTGTTGGTAACGACAGATATACTTGAGGCAGCCATTGCAATTGCTGCGAGTATAGGATGAAGTTGCCTTAAAAAATCAGGGAAAAAGTCAAAAGGAGCCAGGATTCCGGCTGCCACCGGAATCAGTATTATATTATAGACAAAGGCTAAAAACAGGTTTTGCCTGATGGTATTCAAGGTCTCTCTGCTTATGGTCACAGCTTTAGGGATACCCACAAGACTGCCGCTGGAAAGTATTATATCTCCGGCTTCAATGGCTATATCTGTTCCAGTGCCGATCGCAAACCCCACATCTGCCACAGTAAGAGCAGGAGCATCGTTTATCCCGTCTCCCACCATTCCAATTAGCGTGTTATTCTTCTGCAAATCTTTTATCTTAAAAGCTTTTTGTTCCGGTCTGACTTCCGCGACAATATTTTTTTCATCAATCCCCGCCTCTTTAGCGATAGACAGAGCAGTATTGAAATTATCTCCCGTCAGCATGATCACTTTGATACCCTCTTGATGAAGTTGCCTGATGGCTTCAGCAGATTCAGGTTTGATTGCATCAGCTACAGATATTATGCCAATTATCGCACTATTTCTGAATAATGTTGTTTTCTGAGATGTTTGTGCTCTGTTCTGACATGTTTGTGCTATTTTCTGACATAATAAGAACAGTTCTGCCTTTACGCTGTAAATCTTCAATACTTTCAAGCAGGTTGTCGATTCCTTTAAACCATCCGGGTTTTCCGAATTTGAGATTTCTTCCATTTATAGTAGCTTCAACACCCATGCCGCTGTGAGCCTTGAAATCAACTGGTTCATAAAGAACCAGATTTTTTTG
>JADGBP010000129.1 GCA_015231395.1 Desulfamplus sp.
TTTAACAATCCATGAATAATTTTGAAATTATTGAACATTGTGGAATATATGCCCTTATTGTTGCGGGTGGAAACGGACTGAGAATGGAATCTGCAATCCGCAAGCAATACATTAAGATTTCAGGAATTCCTCTGCTTGCTCGTACTATTGGTGTATTCAGCAGCTTTGATTCAATCGCTCATATAGTTGTTGTTGTACCTGAAGAGGATGTCCGGTACTGTTTTGAAAACATTATTTCTCCATATAGTTTTAATGACAGGGTTTGTATTGTATCAGGAGGAAAAGAGCGTCAGCACTCGGTCATGAATGGTTTGAAAAAAGTGAGGGAACTTGCCTCTTTACAACATGGGTTTAAAATTGTTCTTATACATGATGGCGTCCGTCCCTTTGTTGATCATGAAATCATAAATCGTTGTATTGAAGGAGCCGTTAAGCATGGGGCGTGCATACCGGTTATATCTGTTTCAGATACTTTAAAAAGAGGGGACGGTAATGGTTTTGTCGCTAAAGGAGTGGATCGAAATAATCTGTATCAAGTACAAACACCACAGGCGTTTAATCTGGACTTGATTATCAATGCTCATGAACAAGCTCTGTTGTCCGATTTTTCAGCAACAGATGATTCTTCCCTTGTAGAACAACTTAGGAAAAAAGTATTTATGACATCAGGTTCTATAAAAAATATCAAAATTACCACAAAAGAGGATTTAATATTCGCAGAATATATGCTCTCTATCTCTACCACAGGTTATTCTTATTGACACGATAAAGAGGCATATCTTATAGTATCCGCAAATTAGTGTCCGCAAATAAAATTACATGAAATAAGGAGAATATAATGGCGGAAAAACCAGTGTTAAAGATTGGTCATCTATCTATTACTGATCATCTGATTTTAGGAGTTACTGATTTAAAACTAAAGAAAGGTGCGGAAAAATTTGAACACTGTACACTTCAGACTGTTTTAAAAAATGGTTGGAACGAAGTTGCAGATGCTCTGAGTGTAAAATCCCTTGACGGTGCTTTTATCCTTGCCCCGACAGCAATGGATCTCTTTAAATCCGGAGTTGGTATAAAGTTGCTGCTGCTCACACATAGAAACGGCAGTATCCTTGTAAAAAACAAGCGGGCACATATTGAAAAAATTGAAGATTTTGCAGGCAAGACGGTTCTGATTCCATATCAGCTATCCATTCATAACATGCTATTTCACAGGCTGCTTTCAGAAAAAGGGCTAAAGCCCGGAAGATCTGTTGAGGCAAATATTGATGTTACCCTTGAAGTTGTGGCACCTTTTCAAATGCCGGAAGCTCTCCAGTATGACGAAGAAGGTGAAATTGGTGGATTTATTGTGGCAGAGCCCATTGGATCTCAGGTTATTGCTTCCGGACTCGGGGAAGAATTTTATCTTTCCAAGGATCTCTGGTCAGGACATCCATGCTGTGTTTTTGTAATGAGAAATGAAATTATTGCAAAATATCCTGAAGCTGTGCAAGAGCTTACTACAAGTTTTGTAAAGTCCGGTAAGGCAATTGACGCACAGCCTGGTCCTGCTGCTGTGATTGGTGGAAAATTCCTGTCTCAAGATGTAGAGGTTGTTAAAAGGGTTTTAACCAATCCGCCCGACCGTATCACAACAAGTGAGCTGTTTCCTGTTCTTGAGGATCTTGACATCATCCAAAAGTACATGATGGACAAAATGAAAATAATGACCAGTCTTATTGATCTTTCCAAATTTGTTGATACAAGTTTTGCAAAATCCGCTGGTGCTAAGTAGTGGCAATTGAAAAATAGTAGTCTATAAAAGTGATTTGCAAATATATCGGGCATGTTTTTTGCTTATTCTATTATCAGGATTTAAAGCGTATAGAATACCATTCCTGAATCAATACATATGCAAAAAATGGAGGTAAACATGCTGGTAGATTCATTCGATAAAAATGCATATGCTCTGACACAATCTTTTCAAAAAAAAAATGCCGCAAGACAAAAAAGTTTCAAATCTATATTTCATGACAACGCAAAAATCAGCGGTGATGAGGTGCAAAACAAGAATAGAGCACAAAGCAGTAGTAATTCACAAAGTAGCGGCAATTTACAAAACAGCAGTAATTTACAAAATAGCAGCAATTCACAAAGTCGCGGCAATTTACAAAACAGCAGCAATTTACAAAACAGCAGCAATTTACAAAACAGCAGCAATTTGGAAAACAGTTCATCCTTACTCTCTTTACGAGAGAGGAACCAACAATTCGGGAAGACTGATAACCAGTTGCAAAACAACCAGGTACAAGATAGCCAGTCACAAAATATAAATGGTCATTCTAAAAAGATGGATTCTAAATCTCAAAGGATTCATCTTGGTACACTTTCAGATCATACCCCTACGGTTTCAGAACTTCTTTACACTACATCATATAAAAACGATTGCTGGGAAATGCTTGAGAGAGATGTTAATTCAGTTAAGCACTTCAAGCGTATTCCTGTTGGTACAGATATCTATTTAGATAAAAAAACTTCGGAAATAGTGTGGGAAAAGGACTATGGTAAAAAAAGTAATGTTGCACTTGGGGTTTCTGCTGTAGATAATAGTCTCTCTTCAAAAACATATGAATCCTCTCCTTATCAAGCTAAATCCAGCCTTTCTGAATATAAATCCAGTCTTGCTCGATCTAAATCCAATCTTTTACAGTCTCAATCTAATATTTCTCAATCTGAATCTGAAATCAAGTCTAAACCATCACTTAATGAGGCTGTGCGTGAGTTTATGGGAAAGGATTACAACAAAATAGATTGTTATGAACTTGTAGTAAATGGGCTTCAAAATATGGGGGTCAAGTACCACGGTAAGGGAGGGCTTGGAAGACATCTGATAGATAAGGCTGTTAATGAAGGATTCTCACAAAATCATTATCTCACTGGAGAAGGACTTATGGCAGCAACAGGCAACCGTGTCTATAACAAAACTGTGTTGAGTGTTAAAAATCCAATCCCTCAGGCCGAATCTGCCATGAAAGAGATGATAAATGTTTTAAAAGAAGGGCAAATACTCTCATTTTCTACTCACACCCGTGGACATACTGGAGTTATCTCAAAAAAAGAGGGTGTATGGACTTTTATCAATTCCGGATATATGGACAACAATATTGCAGGTAAAAATGGCAAAAAACAGGTTGGAGAAGAGATTCTTCTCAAAGAGCTTGAAAACTGGTTCAAACTTGCTGGCAAGAAAAAAGAGGGGTTGAAAATCTCTCTTGGAGACATTGATCTTTCCAAGCTTGCCACATACCGCGTTGATAATACTATAGTATCTGAACGAGCATAAAGGAGGGTGTCAATTTCTCCCCTGCCCTGAAGGGATAGTGGTTCACCCCTGCCTCGAAGGGATAGCGGTTTCTTGCACCAAAATATATGAATACCATCTTAAATAGATATATTTTCAGGGAACTGTTTTCTCCTTTTGCTATATCCCTTATCTTCCTGACATTTATGTTCCTGATGACCCGTATTCCTGAAATCACAAATATGGTGGTTAATTATAATATCGGACTATCTTCTGTCTGCATGGTCATCCTCTACACTGTTCCCCGCTTTATGGAGTTCACTCTTCCAATGTCAATTATGATTTCCGTCCTTCTTACGGTCATGCGTATGTCAAACGATAATGAAATCACTGCACTCAAAGGCAGCGGTATCAGCATATATCGACTTATTCCACCAGTGCTGCTGTTTTGTATTATCGGGACATTGATATCTTTGTGGATTACTCTTTGGGGTGTTCCGTGGGGAAGATTTTCATTTGCCGTTAAAGGAGCTGAACTTGCCAGAGCAACATTCAATGTTGCTTTAAAGGAACGTCAGTTTAACAACACATTTGACAATGTAATGATTTATGTTAACTCCATAGATTTAAAAACATCGGAGATTTCAGATCTCTTCATAGAGGACAGCAGAAATCCGGATATTGTCAATATTACCGTTGCCTCAAAAGGGATCTTGGTCTCACAGGATTCTGGCTATCATCATACGCTTCGTTTATCACGTGGAGTTATAAATCAGGTAGATATGGCAGGACGGTCTGTCAACGCTGTGAATTTTGACACCTATGACATTAATTTTGACACTGGATTTAACAGGGCAGGCTTTGAAAAACAGAGTAAAGATTTTGATGAGATGTATATTGATGAGCTTGTGAATTTTATAAATAAGAATCAAGGTGACCCAAAGATGCTTCTCTCTGCCCGTATGGAGTTGCATGAAAAATTTGCGATCCCCTTTGCATGTATTTCGCTTGGGCTTCTTTCGGTTCCGCTTGGTGTCAGGTCGGTCTCATCAAGGCGTTCATCAGGCTTTGGTCTGGCCTTGAGTTTTTTTCTCTTTTACTACCTTCTTCTTGCCGCAGGCTGGTCTGCCGGCAGAACAGGTTATTATCCGCCGTTTATAGGAATGTGGTTACCTGATATCATAATGGGAGGAGCTGCAATCTACATGTTTTCAAAGGTCGCAAAGGAGAGGCAATTCAATTTTTCATTATCCCTAATCCTGAAAATCAAAAACAACCCACCCGATATCAAAAGCAACTGATAAAATGTCTATTCTCACTCAATACTGGATCAAGGAATTTTCCAGATTTTTCTTCATTATACAGACCATTGTAATGTCTATTTTTGTCGCTGTTGACTATCTTACAAACATGGACAAATTTCTTAAATCAGGAATGTCCCTTATCAGTGCATTGGGATATGTCCTGCTTAAGACTCCGTTCATGTTTGTGCAACTTACCCCTGCCGGTACTGTTCTGGCTGTAGTCACGGTTTTTGGTCTTATGAACAAAAACAATGAACTGCTTGCGATAAAAAGTAGCGGGGTCAGTGCGTGGTATATGGTCACGCCTGCCGTGTTAACTGGAATATGCCTTGCTTTGCTCATGTTTGTTTTTGGAGAAACTGTTGTCCCTTTAACCATGTCCAGGGCAAACCATATTAAATACTCAGTCATTAAAAAAAACCGGAATATTTATGCAGTAAAGGAAAATATCTGGATAAAAGGAGATGGGAACATCTCCCATTTTAAATATTTCAACCCGCAGGATAAAACCATTTCAGGCATTACAATCACTTTTCTTGACAAAAATTTCAGAATTACCAGAAGAGTTGATGCCGATAATGGAAAATTTCAAGATAATGTTAATTCAACTGATATCAAATGGATACTTTCAGGAGTGCTGGAACAGACTTTTGATGAACAGATTCAGGATTTTGTAATCAAAGAGTATGACCAGAAAGAGATTGCTCTTGAATTAGAGCCAGATGATTTAAACTCGGTTGTCAAAACATCAGACGAAATGGATTTTAGGGAACTTGCGGCTCATATTCAAAAAATTCAGAATGAAGGATATGACGCCACCACATACAAGGTGGATCTGTTTGGCAAAAGTGCCTTTCCATTTATATGTGTGATTATGGCGATTATTGGAGCAGGAGCTGGCATGAGAAGATTTGTAAAAGAAAACCTTGCCCTTGGTATAGGTATTGGCATTGGGGCTTCTTTTTTATACTGGATTGTTTATGGTTTTGCCACATCTCTTGGTTATGCCCGTATTCTGCCGCCTTTTATAAGTGCATGGGCTACCAATTTTATATTTTTGTGTATAAGCATTATTTATCTTTTGAACACTGAATAACGTAAAATATGAACACTGAAAAACGTAAATATTTCAATATGCCAATTTTATATAATATTTTTCTATTATTGTTTTTTTTAGTTATGTTGCCTTTTATTCCTTTTGTTTATCTGTTCTCAAAAAAACGAAGGGCAAACATGCTTGAACGTCTTGGTTTTAAACATCTGATTTCACCAAAAATTCCGGGCACAAAGCGTGTCTGGATACACGCACTGTCTGTTGGTGAAGTAAAATCCGCACTTCCTCTTGCCAACGCAATTCAAAAGCAACTGTCAGAGTCTCTCTCAAATCAACAAAAAAATTTAACTAATCAATCATCTAATTCAAATATACAGTCATGTTATGAATTGATTGTAACCGCTTCTACCCGAACCGGTTTTAATATGGCACAAGAACTTTTTGCAATCTCTACGGCAACAACAGCCACATCTACTAAATCTAAAACTAATAAATCCATATCAACTAATGACACAGACACTTCGGTAAAAGCAATTCAAGTGGGATATTTTCCATTTGATTTACCTTTTTCTGTAAAAAGCATATGCTCAAGAATAGATCCTGATATGGTCATAATTGTGGAAAGTGATTTGTGGCCAGGATTTCTATGGCATATGCGGACAAAGCAGGTTCCTGTTTTCCTTGTCAATGCAAGGCTCTCTCAATCATCATTTGATGGATACATGCTCTTCAAAAATTTTTTCTCTTCAGTTTTTTGCCTTTTCCAAACAATAATGGTTCAGACGGAATTGGATAAAATCCGATTTGTGAAGATAGGAATACCTGAAAAAAATATTAGAGTGACAGGCAACATCAAGTTTGATCAACCAATGCCAGAAATAAAGAATCTTGATAATCTTAAAGCTAATTTTGGAGGAAAATATTTTATTGCGGGAAGCACTCACCATGGTGAAGAGGAGATTATTTTATCGGTTTTCAAGGAACTTAAAGAGAGCCAGAGCTTAAAACAGATGTCAGAGTAT
>JADGBP010000012.1 GCA_015231395.1 Desulfamplus sp.
GCTATCCAGAACCTTGCATTGTCCGCATTCTCTGATGTGGGATAACGTTTTATAAAAGCCTCGAACTGATTTCTTGCCGGTTCATTTTTGCCGGCATCTAAAGATGCCTTGGCTGAATTATACAAACTATTCTCACTGCCATCTGATGTGGTTGAAGATGATGCGGCGGCATTTGATGGTGAAGATGTATTTGTTTCTGTTCCTTGAGTTCCTTGTGTTGTGGTCGGAGTAACTACGCTGGCATCTGATGAGGGCTCATAGGATTCAAGCCCTAAATGCTGTTCAATCCTGAGTAGTCGTCTGTAATTAATGGAGACTGCATTGTCAATACGACTCAACTCGGATGCACCGGCTGCACTACTTGCCTCTTTGAGTCTATGTTCCGACTCTTCAAGATTCCCCCTGACAGACTGAATATCACCTTTGAGGCTTTCCATCATATCCCTGACTTCAGCATATTTTTCTCTTTGCTCTTTTTCAAGGGTTATAAAATCCTCATTGATCATGCTGTCATATTGCTTTTCCTTGGCGGTGAGTCTGGCATTATCCTCTTCAAGATCTGCTACTCTGTTTTCAAGGAGTTGAAATTCACTGCTGCCTATACATCCGGTAAAAAAAACTGATATAAAAAGCATACTCAATGGTAATAGTGGTAATAAGTTATTTTTTTTCATAAGTTACTCCAAGGAACCCTTGAGTTCTTTATGGTCAAGATCGTTAACTATCCCATCCCAAGCTGTCACGGACGACATCATAAAAATATCACGGACAACCATCCTAAAAATTTCATGGAGACGACATATCCTATCCCCTAAAACTATCACGATGGAGACGACATATCCTATCCCCTAAAACTATCACGGACACTGTCCAGCGTGGGCAATTGTAAAGTATTGATGTTAATTTCAAGTATGGATGTTAATAAATTGGTAAAATCACTAAAATAAAATCTGCCTCTACCTGCTGACGTTCAGACATGACAAATACATGTTAATGCCAGTCACTCTGAAGGAGAGACAGATTTTAATTCAAATTATCATTTTATTATAATGCTGCCTTCTGCATTACAAAATACTACCGAATCACAAAGTGAGCACGTCTGTTTCTTGACCATGCAGATTCATCATTACCCTGTACTAAAGGTCTTTCTTCTCCATAGCTGATAGTATTCATACGGAACTCGGCAATACCAAGATCCTGTAAGTATCTTTTTGCGGACATGGCACGTTTTTCACCTAATGCAAGGTTGTACTCTGTTGTTCCTCTTTCGTCACAATGACCTTCTATTGTAATGGTAAGACCGCTGTTTCTTGTAAGAAAATCGGCTTTTTCCTTAAGAACCATACGGGCATCAGGTACAAGCTCTGAACTATCATAGTCAAAATTGATATCCTGATTCTCAAATTTTTCTCTTTCAGCAGCAATAGCATTTCTTAAAGCTTCTTCTCTAAGACGTTCTTCTTCAAGAGCTCTTTGTCTTGCAATCTCTTCCGCAGAAAGTCCATCCTGCGAACCCTGGTTCTCAATGCCAGCTGAAGGATCAGTCTCAACTGTCTTTTTTGCACATGAAACGGTCAGCATCATTGCTGACAGAAAAAGCAACACCATCATTTTAACCACAATCTTTTTTCCCATTTTTTCCTCCTAATGTTTCCTCATTTTATAATTTTATTATTTATTTCCAGACGCTGATGACCATGTTGGATCAGTCTGGGCACCTTTAAATGTAAAAAGAAGCTTTTGATCTGATCCGGTTGAAGTCATCACAAATATTCTTGATGCCCCCTGGCGTGTTGAACTGAAGGCAATAAGATTTCCATCTGGAGACCATGATGGATCCTCGTTATCTCCCTGGCCGCTTGTCAGCTGAGTCAGCCCACTCCCGTTGGCACCAATAACATAAATGTTAATACTATTTTTAACAATACCTACATACGCAATTTTATCACCATCCGGAGACCATGCAGGAGATGTGTTGTAATTTCCCTGAAAGGTAAGCCTTGTTGCAGAACCAGAACCAGTATCTCCAATGTAAATTTGGGGGGTACCAGATCGTTTGGAAACAAAAGCAAATTTTGTGCCATCTGGTGAAAAACATGGCGAAATGTCAATTCCTGCTTCTTTAGTCAATTGTCTCTTGATTTCACCCGTACCAGTGAGTAGATAAATATCCTGATCACCTGAAAAACTCAAGGTTGCAGCAAGAGCAAATTGTCCAGGAAGCCATGCTGGAGTTATGTTCAAGCCTTTTTTCGCCACAACAATATCTTTGTTTGTTCTTAAATCCCTGATATAAAGATTAGGATTGCCTTTAGCATAAGATGTAAAGGAAAGAAAATTCCCGTCAGAAGACCATGCTGGTGACATTGTAATGTTATTAAAGCTTGTAACTCTCGATATGTTACCACCATCAAAATCACAGGTAAAAATATCTTTATTCCCGCTCACCGTTGAAACAAATGCTATGCGGCTGCCAAAAACCCCCATCTTACCGGTCAGCAGCATTGATATTTCAGCACAGAAACGGTAAACCATGCTTTTTACATCTTCTTTATGCCCTGTATAAACTTTACCAATGAGAAGCGTCTCTTTAAAGGTATCAAAAAGCCTCAGTTCCAGCCGTACAGCACCGTTCTGTTCCACAATTCCGCCGGTAATCAGAAGTTCCGAACCAATGACTGTCCAGTTTTTGTAATTGATTTCTGAGCCAGTAATTCCTTTGATAGAAGGGTTTTCAATAAAAGCACCTTTGTCCATTACAAAAAGATACCCTGTAAAATCAAGGGCATTAGACATTATATCCACGGCATTTTTCCCAAGAGTCACTTCCTCTTCATGACCTGTAACGGCTTTAAAAAAAGGAATTGCCACAGGAATCTTCCTAATCAACGGATCTTTGATATTAATATATGCATGCTGTGCCATGGCAACTGCCGGAAAAAATACCAGGATGCACAATAATCCACACAACAAAAAAAATCTACATGAATTTAATGCAACCATAAAATTTGTAGTATCCCTTAAATTTGTAGTGTTCCTTCGAGTTATAAATACCATTTTTTCTACACTTTAAATCCTTTGATAACGCTGCAAATAATCGGTGAAAATGGAGTGCAGCGGAATTTGCATCCGAGTTAATTTCTTGTGTTAGGCGAGTCTAATTATTAATGCCATAATTCTTCAATTTTAGGAAAAAAAATTCCTCATTTTAGGAAAAAAACGACCCGTTCGCATAGCATAATCTTTATATATATTTCCAAACATGTTGATCATTATTAGTTCTTCTTTTTTTACAAGTTTATGCCATAGTAAATGCAACAGCAATACCCAAAACAAATAAAACCAGGAATTTAAATACAAAGCTAAACCAGGACATATAAATGTAATCCATGCAGCATACATTGGGTGACGAAAAAACTTAAAAGGACCTCTTGTACAAAGTTGGTTATCTACCCACCAATTGCGAAGCGTAGAAAAAGACCAAACATGAAGCCCCAAACCTAAAATACCCAGTAATATTCCCATTGTTTTCATTAAACCCGTATAATCCGCGACAATATAGAGTTTAATCATTGAATCTGCCCATACGAAAATAGCTAACAAAAAAAGGCTGATAATCGCTCCCATAGGACCTATACCAAATATTTTTTTTAGTCTATTTTGACCTGATACGTTTCTATTTATAATCATAGTAAATTTTATCGAATGATTTTAGGGTACTATCAAAAAGTATGCCACGAATTAAGAAAGACAAATATCAATAAAAAGCTTTTAAAATCTCAACTATTTAAGTCCGGAAGGTGTGAATATCAACCCTATGTCATATGAAGTATAACCTGCCGGCAATGGAGAAAGAGGATTGGATTTTTTTACAGCCTTGAATGCAGACTCATCAAGGTAGCTGTTTCCTGACCGTGTCTCAAACCAGATATCCCTTATCTCTCCGTTCTGTAATATTTTAATTAAAATTCTTACCTCAATCTTGTTCGCTGCTCCGGCAAGTCTTTCATTAAATGACCAGTTCTGTCGAATCTTGTACATCAATTCAAGATTATAAAGGTCAATAACTTCTGATGACGTTCCTTGCCCCTGTATGTTAGATGATGCCAAGCCTCCTGATCCTGATCCACCCGGGTTTCCCATCTTTTTGCCGGACTGGCTTGCCACCTGGTTTTTTATGCGGCTTAAAGCTTTTGCAAGCTCGTCTTTACCTTGCGAGTCATTTTCTTCGCCACCTGCCTGAGATGTATTACTCTTTGTATTTCCAGTGTTTTTGTTTGAAATTTTTCCCTTTTCTGAAGCATTCCCTTTTGTTGCAGATCCTTGATCTGAGCTTTCTCCTTTTTCAACTGTTTCCTGGTCTGTCTGTTTGCCTTTAGCGGTATTGTTTTTGGCTGTATTGCTTTGAGATGAATCAGCAGCTTTTTCTATATTTTTTGGGGGCTCTTGTTCCGTCGCAGCTTCCTTAACACTTTTTTCAACCTTTTCAGCGTCATAGGTTTTCTTTTTTAGGGACTCTTTCTTTTTTTCAATAACAGGTTCCTGTATCTCTGCCTTCTCAACTTCAGTCTTTGGCTCAGGTTTGGGTTCAGTCTTTGGCTCCGGTTTAGGTTTAGGTTCAGGCTTTGGCTCAGGTTTGGGTTCAGTCTTTGGCTCCGGTTTAGGCTCTGGTTTGGGCTTTGGCTCAGGTTTGGGCTTTGGCTCAGGTTTCGGGGGGTCAGCAGGAGCTTCTGTCTTTTTTTTTACTTCTGCTTCAGGCTTTATACTTTTTTTTTGAAGGGATTTTATAGGCAGATCAGATGCTTCCTGAATTTCAGACTCAACCTCGGTATTAATTTTTTGTTCGGCTTTGGGCTGTTTTACAGCAGCTTTAGGCTTTTTATTTGCTTTTTTGGATGTTTCAGATTTAAGCGGGCTTTCATTTCCTTTAGATATAGGGGACTCTTCTGGAAGACCAGGAGAGAATGATACTAAATCAACCTTAACCGCAAATGGGACAATAGGAGCTGGTTTTAAATTTTGAGAAAACATTATAATCAAAATGAGTAATCCATGAAATGCAACAGAAAGTCCATACATCATTTTAATAGATGGAATGGGTTCTACCTGTTTCCGCCTTGAATTGGCATTAATGGATTTTAAAAAATCTAAGTGATTCATTTTATTTCAGTTGTCTTAATTTTCTTCTGGAAGAGTAATCATTCCAAGAGAAGTTACTCCAGCCGCTTTCACTTTAGACATTACATCTACAACAACGCCATAAGGAATATCTTTATCGGCTTTTAAATAAAGGTCTCTTTTTTCAACATTTTCAAGTATTTTCTGGAGTTTTTCCGTTAAAAACTCAATATCAATTACCTGATCGTTAATATAAACCTGGCTATCGTTCTGAATAGAAATGACAAGGTTTTCTTCTTCGGTTTTTAATGGTTCCGCAGATGCCTTGGGAAGATTGACATCTATTCCTTCAACCATCATTGGAGCTGAAACCATAAATATGATCAACAATACCAGCATGACATCCACAAATGGAGTCACATTAATTTCTGACATCAACTGGTCATTACCGCCACCAATCTGCATTACTACGCCCCCTGATTTTTCTGAAGATCACGTTCAATAATATTTAAAAGGTCTGCGACAAAATTGTGAAGTTCCGAATCCAGAACTCTTATCCTGTCTGTAAAATAGTTATAGGCAATAACTGCCGGAATAGCAACTGAAAGGCCTGCTGCTGTTGCAACCAGAGCTTCTGCAATACCAGGGGCAACTACGGCAAGACTTGCGGATTTATTCATGCCAATACTTTGAAAGGTGTTTAGAATACCCCATACAGTTCCAAAGAGTCCTATAAAGGGTGCTGTGTTTCCCGCTGTTGCAAGAAATGTGACTAGCTGAGTTAGTCGTCTGATTTCAGCACTGATGGCTCTTTTTAAAGATCTTTGTACGCTGGACATAACATTATACGCAGGCAGAGGCCTTGGTTCTATTGTTTTTGAAGCAACGTTGATCTTTTGTCCTGTTGAATTATCTGCCATGGAAGCATCAAATTTTTTAACTTCCATATATCCTGTAATAAAAACCCTGGCAACAGGATTTGCATTTAAAACCTTGGCCTTGGTAAAAGCTTCGGCAAGATTTCTGCACTGCCAGAATATATCTGTAAAATCAACAGAATCCCTGTATGCTTTGCTGATATACCTGTATTTGATAAAAATAATTGCCCATGAAGTAATTGAAAAGAACAGTAGAATCAACATTACAGTTTTAACAACAGGTCCTGCACTGATCATCATATGAAAAAGATCGGTTGTCTCAGGATTCATAACAAAACTCCAGATTAAAATAATAATGAATCTTCCTGCTATTCATGATGTCTAAGAAGTTCATCTTTTCCTTTAAAGGTTTTTAAAAATCGAATTTTATAACTTGCAATTCGGTATTATCAAAGATTAAGCACTTTTTATAAGCAAGTAAGGGCACCCTCTCTGCAGGCACCCTCTCTATTTTACACAGAGAGGATATGTCCCCTCTATACTTCATTTCATGATTTTATAATGCTATGACTATTTAAAAATGGTAATGCTATATTAGCACTTAAAATATGTCAAGTCCCACGTTAATAAGTATCAAGATTTTTGAAAAAATTATAGGCACCCTTTATTTCTCAGTTGACATTTTTTTGATATTTACTCTTATTTTATATTAATGGTTGTATATAAGTAATATACAAGTCACTTGTATTTCAGTAGCTCAATAAAGGATGCCAACAAATGACTGCCGGTAATCCTTAAGTCAACAGCATGGGAGGGGGTAAATGGTAAATTAATCATATCGTTATCTTCAAAATATCGTGACTTCCAATTTCCCCCTGCCTAATAATTTTAACAGGAGCACACGTAACATCAACAACAGTTGAGCCCATTCCACCTTTGAGAATTCCGTGGTCAAGAACCATATCAACTTTACTAAGTATTTCAGGATCAAGCTGTGATATCTGATTACATCCGGGTTTTCCTGAAATATTGGCACTTGTTCCGGTGATTGGTCTTCCAACTTGTCTGACAAGTGCTCTGGCAACAGGATGTCCAGGCATCCTGATTCCAATTTTTCCTGTTCCGGCTGTAAGTGCTTCAGGCAGATTTGGTGCGGCATGGAAAACAAGGGTGATGTTTCCTGGCCAGAATCTCTCCATGAGTGCTATGGCAGCGAAGCTGCCTATGTTATCTGAAACCGGCATTACAAGAGAGTCAAGCTGACACACATCATCAATCAATACAAGAAGCGGGTTGGTCAACGGTCTCTGCTTGATATGAAAAACACGTTCCACAGCTTCCGGATTCAAAGCATCGGCAGCAAGACCGTAAAGACATTTAGCAGGAAAAACTACTACTCCGCCTGCATTGATAATTGCAGCGGCTTTTTGAATGGCATTGCTATGGGTTATATTATCCAAGGCTTTCTTTTTAATTGCATTATCAATATTATCATATAGGGCTTTCTTTATTACCATCCATGGCTTTCTTTTTAATTACATTATCAGCATTACCATCCAAGGCTTTCTGCCTTTTTGTTTACCGAATCAGCCATATCTTTTTTATATTGATCAAGCTTTGCGGCAAGTTCAGTATCAGATACTGCAAGTATCTGGACAGCCAGTACGCCTGCATTCATTGCACCTGGCTTGCCAACAGCAACCGTTGCCACAGGCACTCCTGGAGGCATTTGAACTGTGGAGAGAAGAGAATCAAGTCCTTGAAGGGCAGAAGAGTCAATTGGAACACCAATCACCGGCAGTGTGGTATGAGCCGCGAGCACTCCAGCAAGGTGAGCCGCGTGCCCTGCACCTGCAATAATAACTCCCATCCCTTTTTTTCGGGCATTTTTTGAGAATGCTTCGGCTCTTGCGGGAGTGCGATGTGCGGATGCCACTGTTACTTCGTATGGGATATCGAATTTTTTTAATACTTTGAGAGTCTCTTCCATGACTGGAAGATCTGAATCGCTTCCCATGATAACTCCGACTCTGGGCGGAATAGCAATTCTCGCAATTGCCTTTGCTCCAATATCTTTTCGGTAGAAAGAGCCTTTCCATGAGATTTTTTTACACGCGTCATAGGCTTTGTCCATAGCATCTTTGATGCCATCTCCAAGGGCTGTTACACCAAGCACTCTCCCTCCATTGGTCTTGATCTCTCCGTTTTCAGACTTTGTGCCGGCATGGAACACAATAGTATCAGAAATGGTATCAGAAATAGTATCTATCTTGTCAAGTCCCTTAATTACCGCCCCTTTTTCGTATGATCCAGGATATCCGCCTGCTGCCATAACCACACACATTGTGCTTCGAGGATCGATTTCAGTGTTGAATTTATGCAGCGTGCCTTCTACGCAAGCCTCCATCAATGGAACAAGATCGCTTTTGAGTCGCATAAGAATAGGCTGGGTTTCCGGATCACCAAGTCTTACGTTAAATTCAAGTACTTTTATCTGATCTTTATGGATCATAAGTCCAGCATAGAGAACACCCTTAAATGGGATTCCCTCCGCAGTCATGGCTTTTACAGCCGGAATCATAACTTCATTCATTGCCCTCCGCCGAAGCATGAAATCAAGAACCGGTGCCGGAGAGTAAGCTCCCATGCCACCGGTATTGGGACCTTGATCATTGTCAAATACCCTCTTGTGATCCTGGGAGGTGGGAAGAGGAAGAACTGTTTTTCCATCGGTTAAGGCAATGAATGATGCCTCTTCGCCAATCAGGCACTCCTCTATAACAACAAGAGATCCGGATTGACCAAAAATTCCACCATTGAGCATGGAATCCAAAGCCTTGATAGCCTCATCTTCCGAGGCACAGACAAAAACACCTTTGCCTGCCGCAAGCCCGTCTGCCTTTACAACCAGTGGGGCTCCAATCTGCTTGATATAACGTTTTGCCCGTTCAATGTCGGTAAAGGATTTCCCCTGTGCTGTTGGGATACCATATTTTTCCATGATATTTTTTGCAAAAATTTTGCTTGATTCAAGCTGAGCAGCTTTTTTTGATGGGCCAAATGCTTTCAAGCCCTTTGATTCAAACAGATCCACAATTCCCATTGCAAGAGGCACTTCTGGTCCAACAACAGTAAGATCAATGCTTTTTTCCGTTGCAAAGGCAGCCAGTGCTTCAATGTTATCCGCCTCTATTGCAACATTTTCCGAAAGATTCGCTGTTCCGGTGTTTCCAGGGGCACAATAAATTTTATCCACCAGACTGCTTCTGGAAATTTTCCAGACAAGAGCATGCTCTCTGCCTCCGCTTCCCACTACTAAAATTTTCATTTTCTTGTTTTCTCCTGATATTATATCAAAATAATAATTCTACTTTGTTGGGTTTCAAATAAACTATAGACTTCCAGAAAAATATTTTGGTATCTCAATTTTGAAGAAGGGCAACCGCAAGGGATTGCCCCTACTCTTGCCAATTTAATTATCTGGAAAACTATATTCAAATCTCCATTGCCAAAGATACAAGCTTATCAAGTATCTGTGTAAATGAGTACCCTGCAACCTGAGCAGACTGTGGATAGAGGCTGGTAGCGGTCATTCCGGGTATAGTGTTGGTCTCAAGAAGATAGATCTTTCCATCTGACAAAATCATGTCGCTTCTGCTGTATCCTTTCAGAAACAGGGCACGATGGGCTGCAATGGCATATTCTTGAACCATATCCCTTATTGTGTCGTCAATTCGGGCGGGGCATATCTCTTCAGTAGCACCTTTTAGATACTTTGCGTTGTAATCAAAAAACTCATATTCTTTTCCGGGAATAATTTCAATTACAGGCAGGGCTTCAAGGTCACGGTTGCCAAGGACTCCGCAGGTAAGCTCCACCCCTTTTATATAGGCTTCAAGAAGAAGCGTGTTGTCAAACTGAAGGGCTTTTTCAATAGCAGGAACGATATCTGCCTCTTTTTTGACAATTGACATTCCCACACTTGAGCCCGCACAAACAGGTTTTACAACTATTGGCAATCCAAGTCTGTTTACCCATGCGTCAGCCTGAGAAGAGTCTGTTTTCAACTTGTCTCCCTTTGAAAATGCAATATAAGGTGGCGTGGGAATGTTTGCCATTTCATACATTTTTTTTGAAGCAAGTTTATTCATGGCAAGAGCACTTCCTAAAACTCCGGCACCCTGATAGGGGATTTTCAGAAGATCAAGAAGCCCTTGAACCGTGCCATCCTCTCCATTTGGGCCATGAAGGATTAACAGAGCGACATCAATGGATGATGCATCTTCCACAATTTTTTTCAGGTCGTTTTGAGGATCGTATCTGACAATATCATATTTTCCCTTGTCCAGGGCTTCATACACTTTTTTCCCGCTGTTCAAGGATACTTCTCGTTCAGAGGAATCGCCGCCTGATAAAAGAGCTAATCTTATTTTTCCCATAAGTATCTCCTTAGAACCTGTTTAAATATTCTAAAAATATTAAGGCTCTTAATCATCGTTTTCCGAGTCTATGCCCGATTCAAACAGAATCCGTTTTTTAGCCATAGAATACTCTTCATCGTCAATCAGATTTTTTTTGTAAAGACCCGCAAGTTCTGACAGCCTTCGTTCAATATTGGTATGACCTAATTCAATATTGGTATGACCTGATTCAAAATTGGTATGTCCTGATTCAAGTCTTGATGTCTGATATCTGTTAACAGACTCTTCATCTTGACCAATAGGCTTGTTTTGATCAAGCAGCCTTATCTGGTCTCCTGGAGGGAGGCTTCCTACAGGGGTACCCAGTTTGAAAGTTGCTACCCCGCCCAAAAGTTTAATTTCAACACTGCGGTTGTAAAACGCCGGATGAGACAGGACATCTTTGATATCTGTTGAGGAGCGTTTGATTCTCAAATAAAAAATCCAGAACAGGGCAATCACCAATGCCGCAATTCCAGTCATGATCCATGGCAGATATTGATATACTCCTTTAAATAGAACAACTGTAATTCCAACCCCTGCAACAAGAAAAACATGTAGCAGCAACACAAAATATGCCGCAAAGAGACTTTTAAGAACTCCTTCTTTATCTGTTGGTATAAATTTCATAAGATTTTGTATATTAACCCCATGTTTTTACTAAATAATTTCAATTCTGCAATAATTGCAACGAAGCTGCTTATGTTCTTATTCAGGAATTTCAATTCAACAATAATTGCAGCAAAGCTGCCTATGTTCTTATTCAGGAATTTCAATTCAACAATAATTGCAGCAAGGCTGCCTATGTTCTTAACACAACACAAATAAAATGAGCTAAATCCCAGTTTATAGACCACAACTTGGGTTATCATCACATTTTTCTTACAAAGTAGCCAGGCAGTGTCTTGATTGCCCAGAGCTTGAAAATTTCCATTAAAGAGGGAACTTCTCCGATATTGCAGGGTCGTATTCTCCATAGCAGTTTGTATATTGTTGTAATAATAATAATATCTAATGATGTTATATCTTTGTAAAAAGATGGCGGATGGTATTCCATGGTTGTCGTTTCCTTATATCATACTATGGATTCGATATATTTGTAACGGATTCAGGTCATGACCGTTTAAGGTCAAACAGTCTTATCAATGGAAGAAAAAAACGCATCCACATGGAAACATAAGAACCGTATTTCCAGTCTGATTTGTCTAAATCGCCTTTGATAAAGGGTAGTTTAAGAAGATGCTGACGTGAGTATTTTATATCATTTAAATTCATAATATTGTCCCCGCCAAAATCTTCGGAATGAGAGAGTCTTGTCAACATTTCAACCTCTTTTCTCTTTGGATAGACTATTATCCTTTCCGTGATTGTTTCTATAAAGGGTTTGATATCACCTGCCGTATATGCAGTGATGTTCAGTGCGTCAATAAATTGACCTGTAAACTCAAGTATCCCTTCCTGCATCTCTATAATAGATGGATTGGAATTTATTTCCGCTTTTCTGTCAGGTTTTACAGATCGTTTGAAGACGGGCAGAACATGGGCATGGTCATTTGTATATTTATAACCTGTAACGGTTGCATCTGTTGAACGAGTGCTCTCCTCAAAAACTTCTTCAAAATGGTCACACAGTTTATTGTTAGCGTGCTGATCCCTTGCGTCAAACATAACACCTTCAATATGATCTTTATTTGAAAAGCCATATGGAATTCCATTGACATAGCCAAAATAGAGCCCCCATGTTTCAGGTAGAACAATATTCGGTACATTTTTGAAAGCTTTTGAAATATAGTATTGAATCGATCCATTCCATCCAATATCGATCAATGCAATTTTGTTGTAATCAAAATAACCGATCTGTGAAAGATACTGTTGCAAGATATTACGATGTGCTGTGGCATGGTTAATAATTCTGTTTTGTACGTTGTTATCTGCAAGGAATGAGAGAAGGCGTTCATCATTCCAATCATATATTGGAGCATCAATCTCTTTGAAACCGTGTTTGGCGGCTATTCCAATAAATTCATTTACAGGGAGACTGTATGTTTTGAGTATGGAATACAACCCTTTTTGTTTTGGATTGTAGAGCCCCACAACAGCCTGACTGTAGCTCATACCCTCGGCAATTGAAGCTGCAGCAGTTGTTTTTCTTGTAAGGTAGGCATAGGTACTGTTTATTGTAGAGATATCAGAATTGAGGAGTTTTTTTTGAAATTGAATAAAAATCTTTTGCAAAAGATAGCCATCTCTTGCCAGAAAAAAAAGATGATCAATATCAAGCTCTCGAACTCTTTCAACAATACCGGTAATATATGCACAAAATATGGGGGCAAGGTTGGCATATCCATATCTTCTGTACCATGACGGGTCTGGATCAGTATGTCTGAATGACCTTGCCACTTCAAGAAGATGTTTGCCTCTCCAGTAAGGACGTGTTTTTCCAAATTCATAGCAGGTTTTTGAATATAGTTTTCTTTTTTCTTCGCCTGGGATCTTAAGATGAAGAGAGCGAATATTCATGGATAAAGGGATTTTAAAATCAGATATTTCATTGTCACCAATATGGATCATTCTGTCCAGTCGGCAGTTCAGGGTTTCACAGACATCTTTATAAAGTCTGCCTGAGTATTTGCATATAAGCTTGTCACTTGAGACAAATATTTTGTCAATATACTGTTTCATCCCCTTGACCTTAAGAATATCATATAGGTCGTCAGAGCTTAAATACATGTCTGATACAACAATAACTTTTTTATTTTTCCCCTTAAGCCAGCAGAGTAAATCTTCTGCACCAAGATTTGGATGAAGAGCTGCTTTTTCCATGGAAAGTTCTAAATGGTGCAAAAAAGCTGCTATCTGATCATTATTTTCGCCTATGGCAAGCCTGTTAACCCATTTTTGAATAATCTCTTTAAAACGACATTCATGGTCAAATCCCTGATTGGTTGCCTGCTGCCTTAATTCTGCTTCAACACTATAACGAATATTAAGGAGCTCTTCCCATGAAACATTATGTCGATATAGTGACTGATAGTATTTTTTTAACTGTTTTGCAACGCTCTCATGAATAATTTCAGGTGGGTCAAGCCTTCTAATTAGAAGCGTGTCAAAGATATCAAAAGATACAACATCAACCATCCCCAGATTTTTTTGTAAATATTTTCTTATCTGTTTTAAATTTTTTACTTTTATCTTGGGGAGATGCGAGCTTGTCATAATGTTATATCCAAAATTTTTTTGTGTTTGATTTGATGTTTGATTTGATGTTTGGGTTTCTGATTTGGTATTTGTTGTTTGGTTTTTTTGATGTTTATGCTGTTTATGATGTGTTATGTTGTGGTGTGTTTGGTGAATATCAGCAGTTTCACTGCAACATTATTGTAGGATTAAAATTCTTGAACAAAAAACGAACAAATAGCTAAAAATAAAGATTTTTATTCTGAAAATTTATTAAAAAAGCTCTTTTTTGAATGATTTAGTCTGACAGTCAAATCCTCAATTATTCTATTTTTTTCCTCAAGCAATGTCATAAGTCCATTTTTTTCTTTTTCAAAAAATGCCACAAGCCTGTTTTTTTCTTTTTCAAAATAATCTCTTTCAACCTTCAGGTCATTTGAGCGGGAAAGAATCATTTCATGAAGTTTTGAAGTCTCGTCAATCCACTGTTTTTTAATTGTGAGCAAAGTGTCATTTTGACTGGACAACTGTTGACTCAGACGTGCAGAATCCTGTTGCCACTGTGCATGTATTTTTTCAATTTCCTGCTGAAAATTTTTTACGTCTTTTTGCCAGTTTTGATGAGTAGATGCAAGCTCTTTTTGTTTTAATTCGGAATCCTCTTCCCATTTTTTAATGGTGGTATCCAGTGCCATCTGAAGTTTTTTGGAATCTTCAGCCCAGTTTTTGTGAGTTTTATCAAGTTCTGCCTGAATTCTTTCTACATCATCTCTCCAACATTATTGTAGGATTAAAATTCTTGAACAAAAAACGAACAAATAGCTAAAAATAAAGATTTTTATTCTGAAAATTTATTAAAAAAGCTCTTTTTTGAATGATTTAGTCTGACAGTCAA
>JADGBP010000130.1 GCA_015231395.1 Desulfamplus sp.
AAAAATGAAGTCAATTTCTTAAAAAATCTTTCATCTTCCCTTGAAGATTGCACGGTCATGCTTCTTGGTGACGCTTTGATAATAAGTGCCTGGCGTGACTTTCATATTCATGAAGGGGCAACTCTCAGGAACAGAATATTTCTACCAGATCCTCTTGATCCCGCAATTATAATCTTAAAATCCATGGATATTCTTGCGGGTATTGAAGGAAATACTGTCACCTCAAAATCCCTCCCCAATGTTGACAATTCAAACTCCTCCAATGTTGAGACTTCAAAAATATCAAATATTGATGTTTTAGTATTGGCAAAGCCTGAGGATACTTTAGAATCAGCAACGGCTGATAATTTAGCATTGGCAAAAAGTGATACTTTTGATGGCCATTTTAATATTGTAGATGATTCTCTTGACAAGGGATCTTTTAACGATGACGCTTTTGACATTGATCTTCTTGAAATTGATTTAAAACAGTATCTTAAATTGGAATAATGCAAAAATATAAAAAGAAGAGGATTATGATAGAAAACAATTTTGATACCATTTATGATAATATTTTTTCAGATATGGAGTTGCATCAAGTTTTTTATATGAGAGAAAAAAATAACTCAGAAAACTTTGACGCTGAAAAGGCTTTGGAGACAGCACGTAAGAGTAATTTCCGTGAAGCAATGGATGAAATCTGTTTTGATGATTTGTTATGATGCAAATTAGAACTAAAGAAGAAATCAAAGATCGTTGTAGGTTTCTTGTGTCACTTTTTGAAGAATTTCACAAGGAATACAACACTTTTACAGATATATATTTGTGTCATGAGATTATAGCAAATATAGTGGTTTCTTATTTTGATGATATAGACAGGATGAAGGAATATCATTCGTCAATCAAATTGGCAGACGAGCACAAAATAGCAGCGTTTACAGCCAAATGGATTGTAAACATGAAGCCAATACAGATGGGCAGAGAACTGATAAAACCCAAAGACAGAAAGCTTTTGTCAAATGAATTTTTTGCTTTTTATGCCGCAACTTCAATTCTTGGAATTTCAAACACAAGAAATTTACCTGATTCTCTCAGATATAATTTGATTTACATGTTCAGACACAGGCATTTCACAGGGAGAACTTTAGCCAGTATATGTTTTTGTATGGATGAAATAAATCAATTGAAGAACACAATACAGAGTGCGACAGTATCATAATATTTACCGTGAAAATACATTTGCGTTTCATGGTCGGGGGAGGCAGAAACTCTGCCATGACCGTTTAAGTCTGTTGATAAGGTTGGGCTTTGGAAAATGCAAGAGGGATTGAAAAATTTCCAATGGCTAACAAAAATCCTGTTCAGATTATAGCGATTATAGGACCCAAAGGGGGAGTGGGTAAAACCTCAATTTCCGCTAACCTTGCCATATCATTGTCCAAACTTGGTAAAAAGGTCGTAGCTGTTGACCTTGACCTTGGGGCATCAAATCTTAACACCTTCCTGGGTATCAGAACTTCAAAATTTACTCTTGACGATTTTGTACTGAACAAGGTCGGCAAACTACAGGATATTGTCCTTGAAACAGGTTGGGACAACATGGGGTTTATCTGCGGGGGAAATATCCCTGGAATTGCCAATCTTCACTACAGCAAAAAGATGAAGCTTATTCGGAATCTTTCCTTGCTGGAGTATGATTTTGCACTGTTGGATCTTGGTGCAGGTGCGTCATACAATGTGGTGGATTTTGTTATTATTGCCCAGAAAAGTCTTCTTGTAACCACACCGGAAATTCCGTCAATACTCAACACCTACAGTTTTTTAAAAACACTGGTTTTTAGAAGAGTTACCATGGCGTTAAAAGAGCTTGGCAATCAGAACGTTCTTGATCTGATTGAACAAGCAAGAGACGTTGACAAAAATCCGCATCTTAAAAAAATGGATGATCTAATAAAAGCCGCTGGAATAATTGATAGAAGGGCATCCGGAGTAATCAAGCAAATTCTGCCTGATATAAGACCAGCAATGATTTTGAATAGAATCAGATCCAATAAAGATGAAAAAGCCTGTGCTGCAATTGAAAACCTGATGCAACAGTATCTTGGGATTGAATGCAGCCGGATACTGCGTGTGCATGAAGATGCAAGTGTAGGTTACGCTATCGCAAAGATGACTCCGGTAATGATTGATAATCCAAGTTCAGTGTTTGCAAAGGATATCAATGATATAGCACTATTCCTAACAGGATAGGTTAGATAGATATATTCATTTATTTTTTATTTTTTCAAGATTATTCGCTTTTTCCCATAGCTTTATTTTTTTCCAGATCGTCCGTCTTCTTGATATTTCCTGTTTTTTCTTGGGATAATTTTTCCAGAATCATGTCTAATTTGGCTGAAACATCCCGAAGCTCCTTTTCAACATCTGCAAGATTTGTCTGATTCGTGTTTGTCTTATTGCTATTCAGATTACTCGTTGACTTGACACGGAGTTCTTCAAGTTCCTTAAGCTCTGATTCAATTTTAGGTTTAAGTTCTGATTCAATTTTAGGTTTAAGTTCTGTTTCAATCTTAGGTTTAAGTTCTGTTTCAATCTCTGATTTCATTGCCGGTTCAAGTTTAGGTTCAAGGTCTGCTTTAAATTTGGTTTCAAGTTCTAGTTCAAGTTCTGCTTTTTTGTTTTCCTGATTGTCAGGTAATATTTCAGATAATGTTGTTGCAGACGCTTCATCATGACTTTTGTTTTCAGGTGTGTTGATAAATTCAGGTTGGGCGATGATTTCTGGTTTAGTTATGAGTTCTGGTTTGGTTATGATTTCTGGCTTATTGATGATGCCCGACTCTTTTATGGTTGTATTCAACTCAAAAAGACCCGTGATGTTTATGTTATTAAAAATCCCTGTAGCCTCAATGTGCGGGGCTATTAATGATGCTATGTTGGGTTGTCCAGTCCGGGTTAATATTGAAAAACCAATAGATGATGCAATACTCAAGTAAAGAGCAATGCAAAGATAGGCGTAAGAGTGCTTTTTTTTGCTGAATATGCTTTTGATCTGCAAAAAAAGATATATTATCACTCCAAAGGGGATCAGAAACTCAAAAAAAAGATAGGTCGGCTTGAGAAAAAATGGCCAGTTTGAGAACAACTTCAGATCAAGGATTGCCTGCATAACGGTCAGATTACTTCTAAGTCCCGCGATAAAAGGAAAACAGCATAACAGAGACAATAAAAAAACAGGGATAACTATGAACTGCCTGCTTCGGAGAAAAAAGAAAGATGTATAGACCATGATGGCAGCACTGATGAAAAATGTAAAAAGAATTTTGGAATAGTATATGCCCAGAATAAAGAAATCTTGGTCAAGAGGTGGAGAAGAGAGATAAAAAATCAATAATACAGGAATTCCTACTCCCATGAGCAAAATGGCAGCAGCGGCAGAAATTATGGTTTGCCCTTTTGATTCCATCTGGTTTTTGTTGTTATATGTTCTATTGGCGACAAAATTATTTTTTATATGGTCTTTGGCAAAAGTTTTTTGGTATTCATTATGGTCGTCAGCAAAGCTCTCTCTGTCTTTAGTGAGGATATCGTCAGCAAAGCTCTCTCTGTCTTTAGTGAGGATATCCTCTTCAAAGATATCCTTACTATCCTCAATTTCATCATCAAAATCCTCTTTTTTTAGAAGTTTATTTTCGGGTATTATTCTATTGTTGGTAAAGTCGTCCTCAAATATTTTATCCTCAAAAAGCTCTTCACTTTCGTCTTCGTCAAAGTTATTTTTGAAATATTTTCTTTTTCCAACAGAATATTTTTTATTTTTTTTGCTCATAATGCTATTTATTCCTTTCCTGTAAAAATGTTTGGACTATTTAT
The DNA here is from genome assembly GCA_015231395.1 of Desulfamplus sp. Lineage (GTDB taxonomy): Bacteria > Desulfobacterota > Desulfobacteria > Desulfobacterales > Desulfobacteraceae > Desulfamplus. The sequence goes on from JADGBP010000130.1 coordinate 3,853, forward strand.
AATGCCGTTAAAAGCAAAGTCAAACAGAATCAATTTTATAGAACAATTTTTAGCATGGATACAATTTTTAGTATGGATATTTGCCCGAGTATATGAGAGTATTTTTTTCAATAAATACGGTATTCAGACATATGGCAAAAGTTTTTGCAGACGTTATTTTTCCGCCAAAATGCCTTAAATGTGGGAGTTTTTTAATAGATGCACAGAAAAGCGATATAATAAGTGCTGAGAAAAGCGATATAATAAGTGCTGAGAAAGACGATATAATAAGTGCGGAGAAAGACGACATAATAAGTGCGGGGAAAGATGATATAATAAGTGCAGAGAGAACATATGGGCTTGAGACTCGATCAGAATTTATGGATATAGAGTCTGCGTTTAGCCATTTTTCCCGCTATTTTTGCCCATTGTGTTGCGTGAAAACTGGCGATCTCTCTATTTTTATGAAGCATAACGAAGATCTCTCCAGTACGGATGTCCCCACGGATCTATCCACAGATCGTTCCAGCATCATTCCTGCTTTTTCTAAATTTGCAGGCATTGATAGCACTCCATTGTCAGGCATTGAGATTGAGGTCAGAGCATCATCAATCTATGATGGTGTGGTAAAGGAATCCATTCATTTGTTTAAATATAGTGGTAAAACCGGACTGGCTGATCCACTTGGGCTGTTGTTGTTCCAAACTTTTGCTCGATATTACGAAAATAAGCCCATAGATTTTATTGTCCCAATTCCCCTTTACCGTTGGAAAATGATGCAACGTGGCTTTAATCAGTCCTTTTTGTTAGTCAGAAAATTTAGAAAATACTGGCTGCAATGGAAAGGCTTTGAACCTTCTTGGAAGGTTGCTCCTGAACTTATTGTCCGCAAGCGGAACACAAAATCCCAGACCGGCTTTAGCAGACAGGAGAGACAGGAGAATCTCAGAGGGGCTTTTGCTGTCAACAAACCGGCAATAGTTAAAGGGAGACATATTGTTCTTGTAGATGATGTTCATACAACCGGTGCCACGACAACCGAAGCAGGAAAGGTATTGTTTGAGGCAGGTGCAGCGTCTGTTGGTGTTATTGTGATTGCCAAGGCTTGAGGTAAATGACTCCTACCTTGAAGGGTAGGGGGGGGGGCTTTTAAGGCGACTATGAATTGATATAAAAAGAAGTTGATACAAATAGGGAGGGTAGATATGAAAAGAATGTTGCAAAATCAAAAAATCATACATGGCTCAGAAATACATAGTATGATTGAGATGCATAAAGAAAAAAATAATACAGTGGTTTTTACAAACGGCTGTTTTGATATCCTTCATGCGGGGCATGTCACATATCTTGAAGAAGCTGCAAAACAGGGAGATGTTTTGGTGGTTGGCGTGAACTCCGATATTTCCGTCAAACAGATAAAAGGATATAGAAGACCGATTGTTGAAGCAATGCATCGGGCAAAGGTTATTTCATCTCTTGAGTGTGTGGATTACGTGGTGCTTTTTGATGAACCTGATCCTGAAAATTTGATTAGAAAGATAGTTCCGGATATTCTTGTAAAAGGTGCTGACTGGAGTGAAGACAAGATTATTGGTGCTGATTTTGTGAAAGAGTCTGGTGGAAGAGTGGAGAGGATTGAACTGGTTCCTGAAATCTCAACAACAATAATCATTGATCGGATAATTATGCTTTATGGTTGTTAATTTGCAGCTATAGACTTCCAGAAAAATATTTTGATATCTCAATTTTTAAGAAGGGCAACCGCAAGGGATTGCCCCTACCTTTGCCAAAATAATTATCTGGTTTTGCAGCTATCTTTTTACAAATGTCTTACGGCTATTAATTTAAAAATTCTGCATGGCTATTAATCTTCAAAATTAAGGATTTTAACCGCATGTTTTTACATAAATCTTCAGATTGTCCCGAGTATTATCTTTTTGATAATCTTTCTCAATGTTCAGAACTTGCACATGGGGTCTTTACAAGAGACGGTGGAGCGAGTGACCAGAATTTTAAATCTCTTAACCTGAGTCTTTCCACAGGTGATCACAGGGACAATGTCTATTTGAATAGAAAAAAGGTAGCATTTTGTATGGGGGTGTCTGAACACAAAGCAGTCTATTTGAATCAGGTTCATGGAAAAGAATTTGTGATATTAAAAAAGCAGACTTTAAAAAGCCATGTACAACCTGAATCCATAGAAAATGCCTTGAAAAAAGATGAATCAAAAGATGCTGGTTTGCAAGCTGAACTGTCAAACAAAGATGCTGATGGGATAATTACAGATGTAAAAGGATTGTTGACAGTAATGCAGGTGGCGGACTGCCAAGCAGTTATAATGTATGACCCTGAAAATAAGGTTGTTGCCAATATTCACTCAGGATGGCGTGGAAGCCTTTTGAATATTATTGGTCGAGGTGTTGAAGTCATGGTGGAGCAGTTTGGCACAAATCCAGCTCAGATACTTGCAGCTATTGCACCCTCTCTTGGTCCTTGCTGTGCTGAGTTTAAAAATTACCAGAACGAAATTCCTGAACATCTCTGGAAATACAAAATATCTGAATATAATTTTGATTTCTGGCAGATGAGTCGCGACCAACTTACCGAAAAAGGCGTTCTTCCCAAAAATTTGGAAGTTGCAGGAATATGTACCTCTTGTTCATCCCAGATATTCTACTCCTACAGAAAGGAAAACATTACAGGGCGTTTTGCTGTTGCCGCTGGTTTAAGATAAAAAAAGAGCGTTGACAAGAGAATTTTGACATTGACTTGACAGAAATCATGTGTTAATTCCACTTGGATTATTAAGAATGGT
>JADGBP010000131.1 GCA_015231395.1 Desulfamplus sp.
TTTATTCTCTTTATCTTGTTTCATAAATACCAATATTGTCATTGTTATTGTAAACTTCCATGGATATAGACTTCCAGAAAAATATTTTGGCATTCTCAATTTTGAGGGGCAACCACAAAGGGTTGCCCCTACAGTACTCTTGCCAATTTAATTATCTGGAAAACTATAGATGGGAATCCCTCAACCCCCGACCATGAAAAGCAAATGTGTTTTCACGGTAAAATAATCTTTAAAATCAATTCATCATCTTAAATCTTCACCAAAAAGAGTATTAAAAAACTCATCTTCTTCACTCTTTTTTGTTTTTCTCTTCTTTGGCTTTATTTTTTTGGTCAGCCTGATTCCTTCACCATCAGACAAGGCACAGTAAAGAGCTTTTCTCCAGCCTCTGTTAGTATCTGTTTCTGTGCGTGCTTCGGCAGCAGTTTTCGTGTAAAGCCACCACCGCTCTTCGGGTCTGAGTGCAAGCCATTTCTGGCAGATTACAGGACACTCATCAATATTTGCATGTTCAGCAGCCCACACAAGCACACAAAGCTCTTTTCCTAAAAAACGGTCTAACTTTACAATACCTGTATTCCACGAACCAACACTCATTTTTTTAGCCTTAAGCCTTAAATTAAAATCCCTTCTTGCATCATCTTTTATTTTTGTCCAAAGCTCTCGGGCAAGAAGCACGCGGCACTCGGTTGTTTCTCGGTTGCTATCATCTGAATCAAAACCAAAATCCTCATAAATAGCAACCGCATCTTGAGGAGCAGGAGGTATTTGAACATAAAAATGGTGTTTGCCAAATTCTGCTGAAGCACCAAAATCAACGGTTTTATCTGTTATTATTCCGCTTGTTCCTGACATTGTCTCATTTATTCCTGAAATTATCTCATTTGTTCCTGACATTGCCTCACTTTTTCCTGAAACTGTTTCGCTTGTTCCTGAAATTTTTTTATTCATTCCTGAATAACCTCTCCCGCACCAATTTCAATTCCAAGTGCTTTGGCAAACTGCTCTAAATCAAACCCTGTCTGGGTGTATGCTCTTTTGAATTTCATAATAACAGGAGCTGAAGGTGAAAGAAGAGTTTTAAGGTGGGAAAGCTCTTTTTCGATAAAATCAGCATCAATTTTTACCTCTCCAAACGAGATATTGATAATTTTTGGCGATGAGCCAATTATTATTGTTACCTGTTCAAAGTTAATATTTTTCTCTTTGGCGATTTTAAGTCCTTCGTAGATTTTGGAAGAGCTGTCTAAATTTTTGAAAGAGGGACAGTAGAGTTGAGCTGGTTTTTCACGAATAATTGCAATATCCTTTGAACCAGATTCAGCAAAATTAAAAATTCTTTTTTCCTCTAATCCTTCGCACTCTGCAAAAGTATAAATTGATGCTGCACCTTTTCCAATTTCAATGGGCTCTTTATACTCAACCCCATTTCGTGGTTCAGAGCCATCAAGCGTATATTTAATATTTCCTCTTGGGGCTACAAATAGTTCGACAGTTCGTGTTGCTTCATTAAGATTACTTCTGATAACAAGTCTGTTTTCCCATGTTCTTGGAGTGCCTGTCTGATTCTTTCCCGTTGGGTCAACAGCAAAAAAATGAACACATAAGGCTTTGGTAATAAGAACATTATCAGATAAAACAGAGCTGTTTTCATTCAAACTATCTGCTGTTCCATCTTCCTGATAATAAATTCTTGGATTGTGTCCAGCATTTACCACATCAATTTTAAGACGAACCTTCCCTATATCGTCAGGAGAACTGTCTGTAGAAACCAGCACATCTGTTGTTTTAGGTTTTGGTTTTTTAGTGATATAGCCATTTCCCAAATCTTCCCAAATCCCACGTTGAAACGCCTCTTGTTGAAGAAGGTCAAACCCTTTAGGCGGAAGCCAAGGCATCATTGTTTTTTGCTTCATCTTGTCTAAAAGGTCTGTTTTTCTTGCATCATCTTGTGAACCAAAAAGAAGCTGTTCTGCCCGTGCTTTAAGAGCATCAAAGTTGTCAGGGATATGTGTGTAGAGTTTAATCGGGTCTGACGTAAGAGTTTTGATAACCTGTTTTTCACCGTTGTATGGCTGATTGGATGGGTATGTGCTGTCAAGAACCTTATAACGAAGAATATCTTTGCCGCTCTGTTTACCACTCATTTGCTGATAACCTGGAAAAATAAGTTTATCAAACACAGAAAGAACAGTAGTCTGAAAATCTTGTTCATACTGTGCTTTTTTCTCATCAAGCTCTTTTTTTTGAGGATGAGATGTTGCAATTTCACTATCTGCTTTTGTTACAGCATAGACATGACGTGCTGCTTTCTCAATGCTTGCTATTGAGGATTTTTCGCCAGTCAGAACCAGTATATTATTTTTGTTTACAAGCCCTTCAAAAAAACGCCTTACAACATCTGGCGGGGTTTTGCCATCAGGACTGATAACAAGCAAGGCTCTTCCACTCTTTATAAATGCCTCTGCTTCATCAATCTCAGGCAAGGCAAGGACTTTTTCATAAGCCTCTTTAGTTGTGGGCTTATACATTTCATTAAGGCGATGCCGTATCAGTTCGTCAATTTTAGGTTGAGGTGCTTTGTCTGCATAACCTTGCAGCTTTTTTGTCAGATTCTCCTGATGGTCAAAATAGACTCTGCCTTCTTGTGTCTGATGGAGATACCAAGCCCTCTTTTGCAGTTCTGTAAATGCTGCCTTAAAATCACTTGCCTTGTGAATTGGGTCAATCAGGCACTCTAACATCTCATTTTCAGCAAGACCCTTAATTGAATTGACTGCGGTTGAGAGGCTGGCAGTCAGAAGCAGGTTGCCAACCTGTTTGGCATAGTTGTTTTTATTGGCAATATCAATAATCTGGGCATGTGCACTGTAAGTTGAATCCCACAGATCTTTTGCAATAACATCACGCATATCAGAAATGTCAGCTATCTTTTCACGCACTTCAGATATGGACAGGTCAAAGTGCTGTGCTCCTATAAGATAAACATCGTCACTGCTTTCCCATACAGATTTAAGAAGACGTGAGACCAGCTCCATCAAGCCTCGTGTCTGCTTGAATTTTTCGTTTTCCTTAAAAAGAGCAACTAAACTTTTGAAACTTGGATGAAACGGATAGGTTGACTCAACCTCATTGGCAAGAGCTTCGGCACTTCTGGAAACTGATTTGGCTTTTGCTGCTTCTGCAAGTCTGTTTGCATAGACTGCCGCTATATCTGCAATCTCACTTTTATCAGGAAAAGAGAGGAAAAGGCGTTTTCTCAGTATTTCATAAATTTCGTTAGATTCAAGATTAACAGGGGTTATGCTCACCTCTGCACGTCCAAGCTCCTGAGTTGCATCGTCAAGAGCTTTTTGAATCAGCTTTCCTCCTGTGTCATAAGCTGCTGTAAGGTCTGAGACTACAATACAGACATTCCGCTTCTTTTGGGCAGCGGTGAGCATATTGGAAAATGCACGGGTAATCACATCAGCCACAGTTCCAAGCCCTAAAACCTGTGTGCTGTAATAGTGAAAATAGGGAGGCATCTCATCAAGAAGAATAAGAATAGGGTCATCACCTGTAAAAAGTTGACTCCACGCCTGCTCATCAGGGGCTTTTGCTCCTGCTTCCCAATAGTCTTTGAACAGAGACTCTTTTCCAAGCTGTTTTGCAATTTCGCCCCAAAGATAGGTGTTGGGGTTGTTTCTGCCATTAAATGCTGCCACTTTGGCATTACCAAAATTTGACTGATAAGGTATATTTCCTGTCTGTGAGTTGCGAAGTTTTGCATCTTTGGCAAGTAACCCGAATCCAACCATAAGATGAGTTTTTCCACCGCCCATAGCCTGTTTTAGATGAAAAACAGTATCATTGGACTTTCCTGCAAGGCGTGCCATTCCTTTGGAAAGGAGTGTTTTCATACCTTCTGTGATAAAAGTTTTATTAAAATATTCCTTGCCGTCAGTATCTTTTATTATCTGGTCTAACTGTTCAATCTGGTCTCCGACATTGATGTCAAGAGCTTTTGATTGTAATTTGCAGCCATTACGAATAGTTTTCATTGTTTATTCCTTCAAAAATATTGATTCTTTTGCCATTGTCGGAATTAAGATGATTAAGATGGTCAGATGGTCAGAATGAAAGGTAGGAACTATAGTTTTCCAGATAACGGTCATGCCCTGATGGGCACAACAAAAAATGAAAGTCTTATAATTACAGCTATATGAAGAGACATTTACATAAAATTAAATTGGCAATAGTAGGGGGCAATCCATTGCGGTTGCCCTTCTTAAAAATTGAAATACCAAAATATTTTTCTGAAATTTTCTGGAAATATATAAGATGCATCTGCAGGAATTTATCAGTCGTGTTTTTTTTTCAACGCATTAATCTCTTTCTCAGTTAGAAACCGCCATTCACCAACTTTGAGACCATCAACTTTAATGGTACCTATTCTTATTCTTACAAGGTCTTTGACCTGATTGCCGGTTTTTTCAACCATGCGTCTTATCTGACGGTTAATGCCCTGTTTAAGGATGATTTTAAATTTAAATTCGGACAGTTTTTTGACTCTTGCAGTTCTTGTCTTTTTACCGTCCAGTATAACTCCGGCAGCCATTTTTTCAATGGCTCCTTTGGAAACTGGCTCTATTGTTCTTACAATATACTCTTTCTCATGGTTATAAGATGGATGAGAAAGCTGGTTATGCAGTTCCCCGTCGTCAGTCAAAAGAATCAATCCGCTGGAATCCTTATCAAGCCTGCCGATCGGATAAATCCGGTCAGGTATGTCAATAAGATCCAGAACTATCTTCTCTCCAGGATGGGAACATGAAGTTACAACCCCGATCGGCTTGTTCAGGGCTATATAGATTTTCTTTTTTTCCGGAGAGAATCTGACAATCTGATCCTTGAATCTAACTTCATCACGCTCAATATCAACGGATGTTCCCTGATTGGTTACGGTTATGCCATTAACTGTAACTTCTCCTGCAGAAATATGCTCTTCCCCTTTTCTTCTGGAACATACACCAGCCTGAGAGAGAAATTTTTGTAGTCTCATTATTTTGTTTTCAGATACTTTGTTGTCAGATACTTTGTTTTTTAATAGTTTGTTTTCAGATAATTCCTGAATTTTATCAGATTTGTCATGAATACCTTCATGAAGATTGCCATGAAGAGAAATTTTTTTCTTCGCTTCTTTTTTATTGTCAGATTTTTTATCTGAGGTTGTCCTCTTCATGACCGGTAATTCGCATTGATTTTGACATAATTTTCTGAAAAATCACAAAAATAATAAAAATCGCTAAAATTACCAATGTTAAGATTCAGAAAAATATCAAGTTCACTGTTTTTCATAATTACTGCTGCTCTCTTTTCCGCATCTACCCCTTGCCATACCCCTTGTATGACCAGAGCCACATCTCCAAACGTCAGATCCATTTTTTCAGGATCAACCATAGCACCAGACCTGCCGGCTGCGGCAGTTATTCTGCCCCAGTTGGGATCTTCTCCATAAATAGCGGTTTTAACAAGATTGGAGTGAGATACAGCTTCGGCAGCCTTATAGGCATCTTCTGCAGATGCTGCTCCGTTTATCATAATTTTCACAAGTTTAGTTGCACCTTCCCCATCTCGTACAATCATCTTGGAGAGATCAAGCATCACATCATTCAAAATTTTCTGGAACTCAAGTGCGTCATCGCTCTCTTCAACCACTGCATTGGACATGCCGTTCGCCATTGCAAGAACCATATCATTGGTACTTGTATCTCCATCCACAGATATGCGGTTAAAAGAGAGGTCACATGCTGTCTTTAAAGCAGATTTAAGAAGTGCTGAAGATATATCCAGATCAGTACATATAAATGCCAGCATTGTTGCCATGTTTGGCTTTATCATGCCCGAACCCTTGGCAACTCCGGCGATTGAAAATTCCTCTCCACGTATGGAGCATTTTCTTGAAACCAGTTTCATGGTCAGGTCAGTTGTCAGAATAGATTGTGCAAAATCTTCCAGTCCCTCAATTTCGATATTTTTGCCTTGTGTCTCTTTTTTTAGTTTGTCTTTACCTCGTTTCTCTTTATGTTGCTTGTCTTTGCCTTGATTATCTTTAATTTGTATATCTTCGGTAAGTTCAGGAATGGCATTTCTGAATTTGTCCATGGGAAGCGGGGCACCAATAACTCCGGTGGAGGCGACCATAACCAGTGCTTCGGCAATATTCAAGGCATTTGCCGCAAGTCTTGCTGTCTCTTGAGCGTCCTTTATCCCCTGAGCACCGGTAAAGCAGTTGGCGTTTCCGCTGTTGACCACAATCGCCTGACAAATACCAGATTTGATCCGTTCGCGTCCCATAATTACAGGTGCAGCAACCACCTTATTTTCTGTAAAAAGTGCCGCAACTGATGCCGGACGAGTCGAAAAGATAATGCCCAGATCCTTTTTGCCATCTTTTTTGATATTTGCCTTTATACCTTTAAATTTAAAGCCCTTCATGAAAATTTCCTCCGGGGTATCATTATTTTATATTTCACTGCTGGTGAAAACCCCTGAACTTGTTCAGGGGATGAAACCAGTAAACTAACCCTGTTCATCAATATATCTCCTGATTGTCTTTTCTGGGAATTACATATTCCATACAAAACT
>JADGBP010000132.1 GCA_015231395.1 Desulfamplus sp.
CTGTTAAAGGAGAGATTCAATCATGCCAGTGAGTCCATGACAATCAAGTATCTTGACATTACAACAGCAGATATGGAGGGGTTGTTTTCTGAGAAATAAGTCTTGATCTCATACGTCTATAAGGCGTATAAGAATATATGAATCAAGTAATTATAAATAAGAATGCTCAGAAGCAACTCCAGAAGTTACCGCTTCATATTGTTAGAAAATTGCAGCTATGGGCGGAACAAGTTGAAATGCTTGGTATCAGGGAGGTAAGAAAAATATCAGGTTACCATGACGAGCCTCTACAGGCAAATAGAATTGGTCAAAGGTCTGTAAGACTGTCAAAAGCATACAGAGCATTTTATATTGAACATGAAAACGATATTATCGTTGAAGTTATAGAGGTCAACAAGCATGAATACTGAAAAATATGGTTTGGAAAAGTTAAGAAAAAAGTATGGGGTTCTTACATTTGGAAATGCTCTTGAATCCTTTAGAAAATGTGAGGAAATATCTCAAAAAGAGTTTGCGTTGAAACTTGGAATATCTGCACAAAGTCTTTGTGATATTGAAAAGGGTCGGAAAATTCCATCACCCAGCAGGGCTGTAAAAATTGCACAATTGATGGGTCAACCTGAAAAATTTTGGATTCAACTTAGTTTTCAGGATATGTTAAGACATGAACAAATTGATTGTAAAGTATCTGTAGTATAATCTTTAGTATATATTGTTAGAGATGGGTAATTATGAAACCTTGCCGAGAATGTAAACACGAGATTTCTGAACAAGCTATGTCATGCCCCCATTGTGGAGTGCCATATCCAGCAAAAGACAAATGGGACGGGTGGGGATTTGAGTATAAATCAAAAACAAAATTGTTTGGGCTGCCTTTGCTGCATATCTCATTCAAATACAGACCAACAAGAAAGCCCGTTCCAGCCAAAGGTATCGTTGCTATAGGACAGTTTGCTTGCGGTATTTTCACGCTATCACAATTTGGTGTTGGTGTTGTAAGCGTCAGTCAGTTTACAATTGCAGGATTTGCTCTTGCACAATTTGGCGTGGCATATTCACTTGTTGCACAAATGGGAATCTATATTTATGAAGGTCATGGACAATTTGTAAGAAGTCTTAAAGATTTAATACAGATGCTCTAATCAGAATATTTTTTGTTTTAACTATTTGAAAAAAAAGAGATAAAATTATATGGCAAATCGCAATAAAATAGCAATTGGATATTTTGCTTTTGTATCACCTTCTGAAGTTCTATGCACAGGAGATACTGGTAATGCGTGTGTAATAACTGGTAGTATGAAAGCCATGAATTCTTTCATTGCAGAAATTAATCCTGATGGACAGAAAAAGCATATAATTAAAAAAACAAGTTTCGGAGAAATATTAAGTGGGCTTAAACTTGGAGCTGCGTATGGTTTTGATGAAAAGTCATATAAGAAATTTTATCCATTAGCACGACAAGAAGGTCTGTCTGTTGCCGAAGCTAATTTTGAGGAAATGAATTCTAAAGGATTGTGTTTTTTTATTGTTCAATTGAAAAAAATATAACATAAAAATAGTGATACTCGACTATCAAGTTTTTTAATGGCTTGATATGGCTTTCCGATAGCAACTCAGAAAAAATGCACGTTAAGGTCGTCAATTTGTTCATCGTAATTCTTGTAGCCTATGAAACATCATACGTCTTGAATGGTGGTTAGGAAAAGCAATCATCTTGAGTAGCAGTAAAATCAAAACCAGTACGAAAGAGAAAATATTATGAAAACAAATAAAGCTATTCTGCTCATCTTTATTGTGCTTGCGATATTAAGCATATCAAGTTGTCGTCATTCAGGAGTAGCACCCTTTTTGTTTGGTGCTGTTATAGGGGCAGCCGTAACCGATACGATAATACATGAAAGACATGATAATTACAGACATCGTAGTCGGTGCTATGAATATGTTGAAGGGGAATGGCGACACGATAGATATGGAAAGTATTGGCATGAGTTCAGGCATCCAATAGAAGTAGAAGTTCCTTGCAGGTAGATATTATTTCAAACGGCAGATGCAAAATTGTAAAACTTTGAGAAATCGTCTTAAAGACTCTGAATAAAATCCTTGATTTGTTGGCGTTGCTCGTTGGTTAAATCAGTTTGGGAGGCTTTGGCATAAGCAGTCATTAAATATACACATTGCTCTTTAGTAACCACATAGTAAATAAATCTGAATCCACCACTTTTGCCTTTTTGCTGGTCAGCAGAAGCAATACGGACTTTGTAAACCTTGCCAGCAAAGCCTTGAAGTTCATCTCCTTCAAAATTGCCTTGCTCCAAAAGTTCCAGTAACTCTGTAAAGTCGCTTTTAATATTGGGATATTTCTTGGCGAGTTTTTTTATTCGCCTATCAAACGTAGGTGTGAATTTGACTTGATACATAATTTTATAAATCTCTTAAAAGGTCTCTGGCGTTTGGTAGTTCAATACCATTTTGTTTGGCAGCTATAATTTCTTTAAAGCCCGCAATCAAATCATCTCCCACATTTACTTCATCATCATAATCAATGGATGGTGCTACATCAAAAGTAATTGTCAGCCTTTGATGTGGATTCAAGTGATATTTTTCCTGTAAAGTATTGAACAAATCACTGACTCTGATATTTTGAATTGTAACTGGCATGAGTAACCTCCTTTTATTATTGATTGTTCATCATCATTGACAGACAAGACCTACTGATTCTGCGATAACTGCCTTTGCCTTTTTTAGCTTTAAAGACCTGCGGTGGTCTTTTTGAAATTGGAATACGCCCGATTTTGCTTGGGTCAATCGGGATATGTATTGAAAACTTTTTCATGGTATTTCCTTAATCTCATGTTGCTTTTATTATATCATTGAGTATTTTTTATTCTTTATCAGCACTGCTTCTACAAGCTCTTTTTCTGATTGCAACTCAGTTATATTTTCCTCATTACTAAACCTATACCAAGTAGTACCATACTCGGGAGCTTCTTTCATAGCAAAGAAACACAGCCATTTATTGTTTGTGAACTCATCATTTGTCCATTGAATTAGCGGTTCAAAGCAATGGTCAATCCATAGGTCACTCTTGTTTTGGTAATATTTTCTGTCTTCTCCCTCACAGCCAGAGCAATAATAGCCTTTTTTATTCTTGCTCTGCCATACGTCAAATTCAGCTATGATGTCCCACATCTCACCTTTATAATCAGCACATATCATTGACTGATGTTGGTTATCAATGAACCAGTAAAGAGCAGGAGTTATTCCTTTGAAAGAATACTGTAAATATCTCTTTTGTCTTTTGTATATCATTGGCTCAAAAAGAAATCTTTCCCTGTTTTTCTCAAGCCATGAGTCAAATATTTTTAATATAATGGAATCTCTCATTTTACCCTACGCTTTGGAAAAGGGGTCAGGATATTGCACCATAACCCTTTTACCTGCTTATCATTTTCTCAAAAATCCAATCTTCTCTCCTTCTGCATACCGCTTTTTATGACTTGCTTCATTAACCAACGCACTAACACACTCGTCATGTGTCAACTCATCTGGCGGATAAAAGGCAAAGTTATTTCTGACAACCTTAAAATCACCAGCAGCAAGTGTTGTTTGTCGTTTTAAGATAGATTCATTTTTAGAATCAAGTTTATCAGCAATCAGCGGGGCTATCATTTTGTTGTAAAAAATCACATTGCCATCACCAGTGAGATATTTCAGTCCAATTTTATGGCTGAATCTTCTCATTGACGCTGAATCCATCTCAGATAAAAGATTGGTTGTGCAGATCAGGATTCCTCTGAACCTCTCCATTTGGTTCAAAAACTCGTTGGTAAAGCTGATTTCCCAAGATCTTTGTGCTTTTTCACGATTGAAAAGCATTGAATCAGCTTCATCAAAAACAAGAACAGCATCCTCTTTTTCAGCCTCTTCAAAAGCAGACCTGATGTTTTTCTCAGTATCTCCAACCCATTTGGATTGAATGTCACTGATTGATTTATACACAATGCTTCTATCAATCGTATCGGCTATGTATTTGGCAAGCTCGCTTTTACCTGTGCCGGATTGACCATAAAACAAGATATTCAGGTTGTTGACACTTCCCTGTCTGCCTGATTTCAAATACTGGTCAAACTTTTTGATTTGAACCATTATCTGTTTAAAATCTCCTTCAATGTTAAGCCCGTCAAGTGAATATGAATCATCAATACAATCTTTGTCCTTGATACTATCACCGTTATTCAAGAGGGTCTGGTGTGCATCAAGGGTCATTTGAATGGCACTGATAAAGTCTTTTCGTTTTTCGTCTGCGATTTCGTCATCACCTTTTGTTATTGCAGTAATTTCAACCGCTTTTTTAACAGCAAGATCAATCGCACCAGCACTAACATCATAACGTCTTGCAAGTTCCTCAAGTTTCTTATTTTCAACAAAATGAGAGCTATCATATCTTTGCAGAACATTCGTCCATAGTTGAACTCGCTGTTTACGGTTAAACGATTTGAAATGAATACTGTAAGCAAACCTTCGCATGACTGATGTTTCAATTTCATCAATATGATTGGTAATCCAGACAAACTTTAAATTCGGTTCATCAAGCAAGTCATTTAACCACCCTTTATCTTGAGTCTCACCACGCATTGTCCATGCACTTTGAGTATTCAAAATATTGTCTGCTTCATCAACTATTATCAACGGTTTATTATTGCTGTTCATGTTAATACAAGCCCTGATTGCTGACTGACGTGCCGAGCTTGTATTATCATTATAATCCCCATCTTCCTCACCTCTTAAAATCTCAAAAGCTGGACAATCAAGCTGTTCTGCCAACCCTCTTGCAAAACTTGATTTGCCTGACCCAGGTACACCATAAAGCAAAATGTGGTTTGATGACTCACCATTATAATTCAGGAGATTCAAAATATGATTTACAACTTTAGGCGATACAAAGTGATAGTCAAGCGGTGTAGTGCTTTTCTGAACAGACTGATAAAATCCCCTTGAAAAGAGTTTGTCCGCAGGGTGTTGAAGCCAGTTTACAACATCATCTTCAAGGCTAAAGCCATGATGATGGTAATTTATATCCAAAAGTGCAGCTTTTTTCAGTGAGCCGTGAAGTATTTCGTAGATACTTTTGCAATCATTTCCAAGAATAGCGGTTAGGTATTTTTTGCCTGAATATTGGGTGCTCTTGAGATGTTCGATAAAATAACCACTCCAGTCTCTACTGATTTCATTGATAAAAAGAAATGTGCAAAGCTCGGTCTCAACATCATTGAGATTGAACATCTTCTGGAACAACTCAATATTTAGCTCAAGCTCTCCCTTTTTTTGTCTGTGTTTAAAGCAGTTGATCTTTTTATCCAGGGTCTTAAGAAGAAGAGTTTTAAATTCCTTGAAATACTTAGAGTCTGTTCTCTTCACAAGCTCCATGATGTCAGGTTGACCAGATTTATCTTTTGGAATATCGCCATAAGTTGATTGACCAAAAGAATCATCAAAGTCGCTGTCAGGGTCTTCAAATAACGGATTCAACTTTTGGGTTTTACTACTGTTAATTTTCTTTCTTGATTTGCCTTTGAAGATGCACTTTAGAAGGAAATTAGCAACAACAGCGGTATCCTTTTCAAGTCCCCATGAGACCATTTCCATAGTCTCCTCATCAATGATAAAATGCCTGTCTATGATGCTGTAAAGATAGCCAAGCACTTTGGTTAAAATGAATTTCTCGTTATCATCGTGCTTGTAGCAGATGGCATTTGAGGCAATATAGTTATATTCTTTTTTGCCTTGTCTTAATGACTTTGAGATAAGTCCCATGTTTGTTCTCCTTAATTTTAACGGTATAACATCTTTTATATTTCAAGAAAGATGTGTCCGTGTTGATTGATTTAAGCCAATATAGTATGGTATCGTTCCATCAGACGTAATGGTAATGATGGTTTTTAAACATTTTTAATTTACAAAGAACTTTAAATATTTCAGGATAGTTATGCCAATAAAACAAAATGTTGATAAAACTTACGGACAGAAGATAATCCATCTTTTTGCAAAACTTTTATTTTCAGGCGAAAAGCACTCTTTAACCAGACTGAGCCAGATGCTTGAATGCTCAAAACAAAGTGTTTTACGCATGGTTGATGATATTACCAGAGTCTATGATGTGGTTATTCAGGAAGAGATTGCGGAAGATAGAAAGAAATACTTTTGGTTGGAAAAGCAGAATAAACGGCTGCCAGCACTGAATCTTTCAACATCAGAATACAATTTATTAAGAATGTGCCACGCTTTTACCGAGCATCTGATGGGTGAAAAGCTATTTGAAGAAGCAGCAGGAGCATTAGACAAAAACAGAGCTTTACTTACTGATAGCAATACTGGAGCATCACGTCATTTTGCTGCTATAATTCCAGGGACAATTGATTACACCAAACATA
This sequence comes from Desulfamplus sp., assembly GCA_015231395.1. Lineage (GTDB taxonomy): Bacteria > Desulfobacterota > Desulfobacteria > Desulfobacterales > Desulfobacteraceae > Desulfamplus. Next base: position 6,432 of record JADGBP010000132.1, read on the forward strand.
AGGAAGTCATATCAAACCTTATAACTGCAATGGAAAAAAGCCTTGTCTGTAAAATCAGCTACAAAAGAGTATTTGCATCTAAACCTACAATTTTTTACATAAAACCGTTAAAACTTTTTTCTAATAAAGAGACGCTGTATCTTCATGCAAAAATAGAACCAAGACCTTATAAA
>JADGBP010000133.1:0-3991 GCA_015231395.1 Desulfamplus sp.
CGATTCAGGTTGACTGGTCAGGCAAGCTTGCAGATAATCTTATTCTTGAGACTGTAACCATTACCCCTGATACTATTGCAGTTACTGGAGTAAGTCCTGGTATTGAAAATATTAGAACTATCTACACAGAAAAGGTCTCTCTTGAGAAAATTAAAAGCAGCGGCACAATTCAAGCGGGAATTGTGATCTTCCCTTCATCTCTTAAATCAGATGGAGTAATAAAAAATGTAACCATAAATTATACAGTGAGAGAGAAATCCAACGGAGTTCTCTCTCAATAATATCGCTCATTTACACAGTCAGGTCATTGTTGGAATAATATCATTCATGGACGACAGTCAGGCACTTGAATAATATCGTTCATGGAGAGAGTCAGGTAGTTGAATAATATCGCTCATGGACGTCATATGTTTTTCATGGCCAGTCATAAACAACATTTACGGGAGATATGTTTTCTAACTGGGGACTAAGCGGTAATCGTCCTGGAATGGGAATGCCTGTTTCTGACGAGCCATCACAGGAAAAAACATGGGGTTCTGGATCCACAAGCTTGAAGCCCATGGAAAAAAGCTCTCTTACATATAAAGAAAATGGGAACGGATTGAGCTCTTCAGGCACAATAGCCTCTTTTCCCAGAGGATCGCTCTTGAAGTAACTGACAATCTCATCTGCTGCCATCCTTGATCCTTTAATACAGACCCCTGCATACACCTCAAACAGAGATAGCCAGTAATCAGTACATCCTGCACCACCTTCCCGTCCATCATCAACAAGATAAACCATTTTATCAGCAAGGCTTTCTGACCAAGCATATTCTACCTGATATTTAAGCCTGTCAAGCCAGTCTTTTTCTAAAGATGCCATAAGTTCCGACTCATTTTGCCGTACTAAAAGGAGATTTTCCGGTGTCAGCCGTAATGCCTGCCTTGTTGAATACAGCCATGGTGATTTTGAGATCACAGGAGTGGGTACTGCTTCACTGTTCTTGTCAAATGAATCAAATTCAGGAAGTCTCACCGGGCGGAGGTCATAAACTTCAGGATCAAAAAACATGGTCATTTCCATGCCATAGGGAATACCTTGCCTGTCTCGTCCGAGATAAATCATAAGGTGGTTGTATTTTTCAGGAATCAGGTTGCTGTGTTGGCTTTCATCGCCAGGTGAAAATGGTATATCTTCACGATCTCCAAGAATAATAAAATCCCAGCGTTGCAGAGGCAAAGGGAGTAACTCTTCTGTCTCTTCCTGAAGTGCTGGAAAAAGGTAGATTTCATTATTCAGATCGGTCAGGCTAAAAGGTTTTGATTTCAAAACAGTTACAGTGAGTTCAGAAATATTGCTCGCTACATAATAGGGTATGGATAAAGAAGAGGTGCTGGGTAAAGAAGAGGTGCTGGGTAAAGAAGAGGGGTTGTGTGTGAGCATGGCAGCATAAAAAACATAGTCGCCCTCTGGTATCTGAGGCCATAAAAGAGCATCCAGAACTATATCTTCTGAAAGAATTTCTGAAATTGAGATACTTTTCAAATTCAGATTTTGCTTCCATGGTGCCATCTCCTTGGAGAACGTTGAACCTGGTGTTAAAAACCATATATTTCCGCCCGGATCAACCATTGCCACATAAAGCCCTGTATCAGACAAAGCTTCTTCATCATTAAATCTTGTCGAATTATCAAGCCACGTGGAATTATCAAGCAATACAGAGCTATTAAGCAACGTTGAGTTGTCAAGCAACGCTGAGTTGTCAAACAATGCTGAGTTGTCAAACAATGCTGAGTTGTCAAACAATGCTGAGTTGTCAAACAATGCTGAGTTGTCAAGAAGCATTGAAAGGCTAACTTTAAGAGTCTCTCCATGAGTGAATATCCTTTTATTGGAATGCAGTGCGACAGTACTCATGGAATATGGAATTACCAAGGAATTATCACTTGAATTACCGCCTAAATTATAACTTTTGGCATCCCGTGTGTTATTGCTTTTATACCAAGCTGTAATCCATATATTGCGAATGGCTTCAACTGTCTTCTGCATACAACTCCATGTTATACCTCTGGATCTTGAATATCCATAACCTTCTTCATAACTCTTTGAGATTCCAACATAGTGACGATTTGCCATGTTCGCGTTTTTTGAGATATAGTTTTTAAGATCATTAACCAGGACAAAACCTGAATCTTCAAAAACAAAATTTTCCTGCCACCTGTACACATCGGTTTCGTATTTAACATGAAAATTTACCTCTTCAAGAGTTTCGTCAGTATGAAGAGGCTGACATATATCAGCAATATAGTGAGAAATAAGTCCCATCTCATATGCGATTTTGAAATAATCTATGGCATTATCAGAATTAAGCTTTTCTATTATTGAGTTGTATAAAAATTGTATTCTTATAAAAGCGAATTCTTTTGCTACATCATTCTGTGGATTATCTCCGTGAATATTAAATTCATGATTTTGCCAGTCCTCTATTGTGACATCAGGATCCATTGAACCCCATTGAATACTGTCAATATATGGAACAAAGAGTGATCTCATCTCTTCCGGTAAGCTATTCAAGGCAAGTTTACTTAAATATGGATGCGTCAGAGTATGCCATGCATACACAGCTTGATTGCCCCATATAGAGATAAAAAAAAGAGATAAAAAAAACACCATAAGGTGTTTTTTTATACTCGATTTGATACTCGCTTTCATTGAAAAGTCTGATGATGCCAAATTGTGTATTTTCAATCCATTATCCGGGCAGACAAGCATACATTCTATTTCCTGTTAAAACTTTTTTTAGGTGGGGAAGGGGAGGGCAAAGCATAAGGTTCTGTCATCTTATACCTTTACCCTCCTATCGTTATAAATTATCTTTGTCTTTTCACTTCTCTTCTGATTTCTTTTCTGATTTTATTGCATCAGGGACATTAACGCCATCTTCATTAGAAGATCTGTAATTTCAACAGAAGCCAAATAGAGTTCCTCTGCACCAGGGGCACTCTGATAATAAAAATCCATTCTGGCAATCTTGGTTGTTTCATTTGCTGTTGTATGTATTTTGAGATTGTGCGTGCCGCTTTCTAAAATTCCAAGAAGTTGAAGCAGTGGGAGTTCTTCAGGAATTTCAATTGCTGCCATATCTGTACCATTTGTGTTTTCAGTGTTGTCCCACATGAATACTTCAATCCGATAACCCGGGACAGGTGTTGTAATGCTTGAAACAGTAATTTGAAGATACCTGTAAAAAGTGGTAATATTAGATCTTGCAAAAAGATGAAGTGAGTCACCAGTGAATCCTAATCCCTCAAGGTCACTTGGACCGTAAGAAAGAATAGCTCCCTGAGCACCAAGCTTGCCAAGCAAGCCACTTGCAAGAGAGTAAAGACCATCAATATCATCTCTTGGGATATCGCTGCTGATATTGAATCCCATTAGCGTCATGCCACTGTCGTTAGTAGTCAACATTGCAGCAGGAACGCCATCTGATGCTAAAGTTTCTGTTACCATTGCAGAAAAAAACATAATGAAACTTACTGTCAAAACAAGCAAAAATTTTCCAACTCTCATGTTATCCTCCTTACTTTAAATAAGATTAATATAACGCCAAAACCCATGCCCCCCATAGGGCATAACTAAAAAATGGAAAGTCCTTTGGTAATCCTTTGAGTATAACTTTAGTAATCCTTTGAGTATAATCTGAAGTTCCATATTATCTATGAATTTCTTTAGAATTAAGTATATAATTTACACCATTAATGAAAATTTTCATACCGGGAGTTACTTCATTGTTAAAGCTAAACATCTCATCTGTGCAAGGAATTTTATTTGCCTTATTCTTGCTTCGTTTCAGTTTTTCCCGTCTTAATGTCCAATCAGGGTGGTTTGTATAATGATTGTATGCTTCAGGATGAGGCATGAGTCCAAAAATATGACCAGATGCATCGCATATACCGGCAATATCATGGAGCGAGCCATTTGGATTCATGGGAAATCTCTGCATGGCAGG
>JADGBP010000133.1:4086-6587 GCA_015231395.1 Desulfamplus sp.
GAAGCAGCATAACGCAAAACCACCTGATTATTTGCAATAAGTCTTTCAATAACAGAAGGGTCAGCCACAAATTTGCCTTGGGCATGACGGACAGGAAGCTCCAGATTGTAAGTTTTCCGCACTTTTAACTGTTCACTTAATCCTTCATTACTTACGTCTTTTAAAGTATTCTAAAGTATATTAACGCCTTCTAAAGTATCATTAACGCCTTCTAAAGTATCATTCCTATCTTCAAAAGTATTGCTCACGTCTTTCAAAGCATCTGTTTTTGTAAAAACACAAGGGCTATCAGGATTTACACTCAAATGTACCCACTGATCCCTGAAATTGCCACAGTCATTCCATGTAAGAGCAACTGAACGGGTATTGTAATCTCTGTCAATTCCTGGCAGAAGCCCAAGATTTACAAGAGTTTGAAATCCATTGCAAATACCAATGACAAGCTTGCCCTGATCAACAAACGAGAGAATTTTATCGCCAATATGATTTTTTAGTTTCAGAGACTGGATTACACCCGCACCGTGGTCGTCTCCCCAACTGAATCCTCCGCCAAATGCAAGAATATCAAAATCATCAAGCTCTGTTTTGCCGCTGATGAGGCTGTTGATGTGAACTCTGTGTGCTTCGGCTCCTGCAAGCTCAAAAGCGTGGGCAGTTTCAATATCACAGTTAAGACCAAATCCAGTCAGGACAAGAGCTTTCACCCTTTTTTTATCATTGTTTTGACTAATATTTTGCTGCTTATTATGCACACTGATATTGTGTTGCTTAATCGTATTTTGTTTTTGCTGCTGAATCATATCATGCTGAAGTATATCATGCTGATTCATAGTATCATGTTGCGTCATATCATACCTCCAAGGGGAGACTTCCATGCTGTCGCAAGAGACTCAACAGCAATATCTATAATTGTATTATTTTTCACAGGCTGATCTTTTTGTGTGACATATCTGTCTTTCTCAAAACCTTTAATAACAAGATTTGAATGTTCATCAGTAACCCTGCCAACATAGCCACACGCCATTCCACTGAACAGTTTTTCAAATACAGACCTGTTTTCAGGAGCAACGGTCACAATAAATCTGCCGGACGATTCAGAAAATAGAATTGTTGTGTTGAAATTATTCGTATTACGAATACTCGTCTCTTCACTGTCAACACTCACGGGAACTTTTGCCAAATCAACCTCCAGTCCCATATCGCAGGCAATTGCACTCAATGCAATATGTGTGGCAAGTCCCCCTCTTCCTACAGCATGGGCAGAAGCGACAAGTCCTGAAGCGATTGCCTTTTCAAGGGCTCTGTAGATCACCTTGAACTGGTCAAAATGGACGTGAGGGACATTAAGACCTGTTTTGTCAAGAAGTTCATAATATTCCGAAGCTCCAAGCTCATTGGCGGTGTTTCCAAGAATATATACAAGATCGCCAGGTATTTTGGGGTCAAGAGTTACACATTTCGTGGCGTCATCAATCACACCTGTCGCAGAAAACTGAACTGTTTCCAAAGCGGAAATTTTGACTAATTCGCCGTATTTACCCTGAAGATATCCATCAACATACATGCTGTCCTTGCCGGAAAGAAGCGGAATACCATAAGAGAGGCAGGCATCCTTTAACGCACGACATGCCCTTACAAGCTGGGCAGCCTTAAATTTTCCGTCAGGATTTTTAAGCGGATGGTACTGAATGTCGGGCCAACAGAAATTGTCCACCCCGCCAATATGGGAAAGCGTTCCGCCCACTGCGATAATTCTGCGGACAGCCTCGTCAATTGTACAAGTCATCATGTGATAAGCATCAATTTTTGAATACCATGGCATCAATGCCTGTGAAAAAGCAAGCCCTTTCAAGGAGTTCAGCACCGGACGGATTACCGATGCATCTGAGGGAACATCTCTGTTGACTCCCACCAAGGGCTTAACCACACTTCCCCCCTGCACCTCATGGTCATACTGCCGTGTGATCCACTCCTTGGAACAGATATTGGGTCTTGAGAGCATGTCGAGGATAAGAGTGTTCATATTGCTGTGCAAGATGTCAGATCTATCTTGCGAAGAGTCATTTTCGACTGTAACTGTGATGTGATTACAAGGTTCCTTGAGCACCGGTTCTGTAAGTCCCCGCTGAGCCGGAGGAATCCAGACTGCATCAAATTCCCATTTTGGAAAACCCTTTTCAAGCAGATCCATATCCACCCATGCACAGGTCTTGTCATGATATTTTATGTGTAGCTTGCCTGTATCAGTATATTTGCCGATTACTGTGCTTTCCACTTCATGTTCTTTTGAGAGTTCCAAAAATCTGTCAATTTTTTCGGGCTTTACAGCGATGGTCATCCGCTCCTGTGATTCAGAGACCCAGATTTCCCACATATCAAGACCCTCATATTTCAAAGGCACTTTATCAAGCCAGACCTCACAGCCATTGCTGAGCATGGCAGATTCCCCCACAGAAGAAGAGAGTCCTCCGCCACCATTATCCGTGATAAACCCGAACAGT
>JADGBP010000134.1 GCA_015231395.1 Desulfamplus sp.
AAACCATATATTTCAGGTGGTTTGGTCGATTATCAGGCTGTTTTTTTGAAGAATAAACCAAACACAGGATAATATCCAGAGTTAAATATTTAATATTAAAGGGAAATATTTATGCGACACGCTCTAAATATAAACCAGAGCTTCAGATAGAATGCTGGTGGTAAGATGCTAATGCATTGATTTATATTCGTTTGCAGCAAAGACTGTCAGCAATCACTCACTAATACACACACTCACTAACACACAAAAATCTTTCCTGGATTCAGGATATTATCGGGATCAAACACCTTTTTAATACCTCGCATTATTGCCATCTCGCTTTCTCCCACCTCGTTTGGAAGATACTTCATTTTGGTAATTCCTACCCCATGCTCTCCGGTGATTGTGCCTCCAAGATCAAGGGTATGAGCAAACAACTCGTCCATGGCAGATTCGGCAAGCATACTTTCCTGTGGATTCTGTTTGTGATACATGATGTTGCAGTGAATATTCCCATCACCTGCATGACCAAAACTTACAATATTCAATCCAGTTCTTTTCTGAATCCCCTGAATCCTGTTAACCATTTCAGGAATACGGTTAATGGGTACAACTATATCTTCATTGATTTTATTTGGTGCTATCTTAAAAAGTGAGGCTGACAGAGCTTTTCTTGCAGCCCATAGTTCTGCCGCCTCTTTTGCATCAGCAGCAGGGATAACCTGTAGAGCCCCTTTATCAATGCAGAATTTTTTTATTTTTTCAGCATCCTGTGCAACCAAAGATTCACTTCCATCAACTTCAATGATTAAAATTGCATTAATATCAGCCGGTATATGAAAGCCAAAACTTTCTCTCACACACTCAATGGAAGCTTTGTCAAGAAATTCCACACATCGTGGCACCAGCGACGCCTTGATAATGGCAGAGACAGTCTGTGCAGCCTGATCAATGGTTGGAAAAAGAACCGCCATGGTTTTTACAGCTTCTGGCAGGGGCAAAAGTCTTAGTGTGGCTTGAGTTACAACAGCAAGGGTTCCTTCAGATCCCACAATCAGGCGGGTTAGATCATATCCGGCTACACCCTTAGCGGTTCTTACACCAGTGTGGATAATTTTTCCAGACGGAATTACCGCCTCAAGTCCAAGCACATAATCCCTTGTAACACCATACTTAACAGCTTTGGGACCTCCGGCACACTCTCCAAGATTGCCGCCAAGAGTGCAGAAGGCTGAACTTGCCGGATCCGGTGGATAAAAGAGTCCCTTCTGTTCCACAGCCTTTTGAAAATCACCGGTTACAACTCCTGGTTCAACCCTTGCAATCAAGTTATCACAGTCAATTTCAATAATGCGATTCATTCGGCTCATTGCCATCACAATCCCACCTTGGACTGCAAGAGAGCCGCCTGTCATGCCTGAGCCGCTACCCCGCGGGATAACGGCAATTTGCTCACTGGATGCAAGTTCAAGGATTGCTGAAACTTCAGAAGCGGAACAGGGGAAGACAACCGCATCAGGCAGGAATGACTTGCCTGTGGCATCATAGGAGTAACAGCAAAGTTCCTCAAGTTCCATGGTGGCATTGCCACGAGTGATTTTATGAAGGGATTTGTATAGAGAATCTTTTAAACTCATATTTTTAACCGATATTAACTTTTTGAGTCTGTCTGAATCACGGATTGCCACGGATTAAAATATTACACGTATGAAAAAATCAGTGATATCCGTGTAATCAGGTTAATCCGTGATTCAGACAAATGACCAAAGTCAGATAGAATCAATCCTTATTTTTGTTTTTATGCTCAGGAATGGATAAAACACGTCCATAAGTGTATAAAACATGTCCATAAGTGTTGAACAGGTGTCAGCCGGACAAGAAACAATGTTCAAAACAGAGTAACCGCATCGGAATTTATCAGATTCTGTTGAATTTTTTTCAGCCGCTGTTTTTCTATATCGCTGATTTCAGGTGACAGGGAGGAATTTATACGTTTGAGAAAAACATCTCCAGTATTTGAGTCCATAAAAATTTTGCGTATGTCATAACCTCCAAAGTCATGCCGCACCAATTTTATAGATTCATCTTTCAAGAATTGTATTACAAATTCAATGTTTTTCTGTCCCGGTCCATTTTCGTATGAAAAACTTTTTGTAACACATGCTCCTCCAAATGCCTTGGCAATTATATTCTTTTTTTCTCCGCCAAGTTTTATTATTCCGTTAATAAGCAGTTCCATTGCATTGACACCATAACGGGCGGATTCATTATAAGAATTCATATCAGCTTTTCCGGGTAACAGAATATGATTGAGTGCACCAATACGCTTTTTTGTTTCAAACAGACAGACACCCACGCAGGAACCAAGTAATGTAGATATGATCATTGGTGACTGCGTTATATAATATTCTCCTATTTTAAGATAAATATTTTTAGGCATCATCTTGTTTATTCCATTTTATATTCGAGCCATTTTGCATTTTTGCAATACAATGCCGGCAATATTCTCAAGAGACACTATTTTATCCACCGCATTTTTTTTGATAGCCTCATGGGGCATCCCGAATACAACACAGCTTTTTTCATCCTGGGCAATAGTAAAGGCTCCGGCTTCTCGCATTTCCAACAAGCCCTGTGCACCATCATCTCCCATGCCGGTCATGATAACCCCAACGGCATTTTGCCCCGCATACCTTGCAGTTGACCGAAACAACACATCCACTGATGGTCTGTGGCGTGATACCAGAGGTCCTTTTTTAACTTCAACATAATATCTTGCACCGCTTCTTTTGAGCAGCATGTGGTCATTTCCCGGAGCAATAAGTACCTGACCCGGTAAAACCGTGTCATTATTGGCAGCTTCTTTCACAGAAACCTGGCATAAGCTGTCCAGCCTTTTTGCAAATGCCCTGGTAAAGTTTTCCGGCATGTGCTGTACAACTACTATACCCGGAGAGTCGGATGGCAATGCTTCCAGAAGAACCCGGAGTGCTTCTGTTCCGCCGGTTGATGCACCCACTGCCACGATTTTATCGGTTGTTTCAACCATTGCCTTGCTGGTAGCTTTTGCCAAAACCGCATCAGCCGTAAGTTTGGGAGGTACTTTTCTGAATTCGCTGATTTTTTTCTTTTTGGAGAGGGCGGCTGCTTTGATGGCATCACAGATTCTTATTCTGGATTCTTCAATGAATTTTTTTGTTCCCATGTTGGGTTTCTGAATAATATCCACAGCACCGTATTCAAAGGCTTTAAAGGCGGTCGCGGTTCCTTCTCCTGCAAGACTTGAACAGATAACAACCGGTATGGGGTGCTGAGACATTATCTTCTGAAGAAATGTGATTCCATCCATGCGAGGCATTTCAACATCAAGAGTGATTACATCAGGTACCTGAATCCGCATTTTGGCTGCTGCAACATAAGGATCCTGTGCTGTACCCATAATCTCGATCTCCGGATCAGAAGAGAGTACATCCGAAAGGGCCTGTCGTACCAATGCCGAATCATCAACAATGAGAACTTTGATTTTATTTTTCATATTATATTCCAAGGAAACTCCTGTCCTTTATGAGCGGCGGGCATTGACTACTTAAATCCATAGTTTACATTTTATAAGGCTCTATGGTTTGTAATAAATCGCATGATCCCTCTGTACAAGAGGTATATTCTGGCAATTCAAGACTTCGGAGTGACCAACAAAAAGATATCCACCGCATTTAAGGTGATTGCACAGATTGCTTATTAACTTTTCCTGAGTTGGTTTGTCAAAGTAGATCATCACATTTCTACAGAATATTATATCCATCTGTTCCCTGACCTGAAGATTGCCGCTGACGAGGTTTATCCCTCTGAACCGAACGATTTTTCTCAACTCGGGGGACATGCGGACAATATCTTGTTTTCTGTTTTTACTCCTTAAAATATATCGTTTTCTAAACTCTATGGGGACGGGTTCAATTTCATCATGACTATACACCGCTTTTTTTGCTACCTCCAGCACCCGTGTTGAAATGTCTGTGGCAAGAATCGAAAGATTTAATGACAGTTCCGGATTCTTCCTTGAAAACTCCTGCATGATCATGGCAGCGGTATAAGGTTCATGTCCTCTTGAACAGGCGGTAGACCACAATGAAATTTTGTTTGTGATACCTGCTTTATTTCTCCTTGCAATTTCAGGCAGTACATTTTCCTCAAGAAAAGTAAAATGCTTTGGCTCTCTGAAAAAATCGGTTTTATTGGTTGTGATCTGATTAATAAATTCAGGAAGCTCTTTTTTAATTCCTTCAGGGCTGAAAAGGTAGTTACAATATTCTTTATAGCTTTTAATATCAAGATGAATCAATCTTTTGTGCAGGCGTGATTCAATCATGTTCCTCTTACCGTCCGGCATTTTTATGCCAAACTGAAGATGAATAAAATTGCCAAGTTCCCTGAAAATTTCAATGGAAAGCGGGCTTATAGCTCTTTTGTATAAAGGGGAATCTGTCATATTTTTCTATTTGGGTTTATGGTTCCATGTTTTTAGTGAGACTTACTTTTGGGATTACATATACAACTGCCAACTTATCCTTAAGGTATTGATGTAACTGTTAATTTGACGCCAAGAGCTTTACACACTCGCTGTATAGTATCAAACCGGGGGTGACTATTAGGATTCAATGCCTTGTATAGAGACTCTCGCTTGATACCACTGGCTTTAGCTATTTCTGTCATGCCACGTGCCTTGGCAATATGCCCTAACGCCGCTGCTAATTCTCCTGAGTTACCTTCTTCGAGAACCTGACTCAAATACTCCACGATGTCAGCATCACTTTTAATATACTGTGCCATATCAAATTCAGGCAAATCATTGATATTGACTTTGTGCATCATAATTCACTCTTATCCTTGCATTTTCGACTTTAGAGAGATTATTGGAAATTGCATCAAGATTGAGTTTAAGAAAATTCAGTCTTAACTTGTGAAATTACATCGTTTAACAAGCTGGGACGAATATGTAATGTTGTCTGTTGTGGGATAGCATATAATAGAGCCAATACCTCAGATAGAGTACGCAAGTCTTGGCGAATTGCACGGATTAAAAGTCCTAATGTACCATGAGCTTTGATATTAAGGGTTTTTGCAGCCAACCGTGCTGCTGTATCATCCGTTATTAACATATTGATAGAATGTATTAAACATAGGGCAAGAGCCTCCCGTTCTCCATGATGCAAGGTATAAAGAGTTCTTATGGCGTTGATCTTGGACAAAGATGGAGGTGGTGGTTGTCGAATCAACTTAACATTTGCCTGTTGTAATACCCGTGGACGATGATGCTCTACTTCAATCCAGACAGCATCAGGGACTAAAATTCCAGCGTAATCACTTAACACATCCAATGATGCGAGTTCGTCCAGATGTATCAATGGACCCGCATCAGCAACAATTAAGGTGTGGTTAGTCTTTTCCATGCAATCCCCATTCAACATCCTCCTGAATAAAGGCTTCGGTTAATATCTCCTGATGCGATTCAATATAGCGATGAAGGGCTTCATTGATAATATCTTGTAAACTACATGCCCAACCTTGTTGCACCAACGTTTGAGCCTCTTGCCATAGTTGATAGGGTATCTCTGCCTGAACAGTATGATTCATAATTATCCTCCTGTTTGAATATGTAAAACTTGACATTAATCATTTGCCGGTTGACACTCTCTGCTTCCAGAGCAACAGCCTCATTTTTCGGGAACTATCCCGGGAAGAATCCAGACTGCTTCAGGGGCATCATGAAAGATGCCCCCGAAACTACACGAAAATCAAAAACAGGAATCTGATGCAAATCTAATACTTTTCAAACTCATCATCCAGAAAATCCTTGCCAGAACTCATACCGTCCATATCCAGGGCAAACCCGTCACCTTTAGAGTTTCTGGAGGATTGTGCAATATTTGTAATTGCTTTTTTTCTGCCCCCGCCGCCTTTTGCATAGTTTTCCGAACTTTTCTGATAATTTTCCGAATGCTTCTGCTGACTTTCCGGACGTTTTTTCATACCTTTTTTATGTGCATCATCACGGTTCATACCTTTCTTTTGACCATCTTCACTGGAGTCATCAACCTTGAAATAATTGATCATATCAAGAAGATTGTCAGCCTGAGATGAGAGTTCTTCAGAAGTTGCAGACATCTCTTCTGATGCAGAGGCATTCTGCTGGATAACCTGATCAAGCTGCTGAAGTGCCTGATTAATCTGCATGGCACCGGAATTTTGCTCATTGGATGCGGCGTTTATCTCTTGAACCAGCTCTGCCGTTCTTCTTATGTCAGGGACAATCTTATCCAGCATTGATCCTGCATCTTCAGCAATCTGAACACTGGTCACGGACAGCTTGCTGATTTCTCCTGCGGCAACCTGACTTCTCTCTGCAAGTTTTCTCACTGCATCGGCAACCACAGCAAAACCTTTTCCGTGTTCACCTGCTCGGGCAGCCTCGATAGCTGCATTAAGGGCAAGCATGTTGGTGCAACAAGGTTGGGCATGTAGTTTACAAGATATTATCAATGAAGCCCTTCATCGCTATATTGAATCGCATCAGGAGATATTAACCGAAGCCTTTATTCAGGAGGATGTTGAATGGGGATTG
>JADGBP010000135.1 GCA_015231395.1 Desulfamplus sp.
AAATCTAATACAGAAACATTATCTGAGAAACACGATACAGAAACTTATCCCCAAAGTCCTATTGACAATAATACCGACGAAAATGTGATGTTGTTTGTCAATGAGATGATTATTCAAGCCTGCAAGAGAAATGCGTCTCATATACATATTGAGCTACACACAAACCCCTCTTATATATCCAAAGATTTTGACAATGCCGAAATTCGCTTCAGAATTGATGGCATATGTCAGCCCTACACTGAAATCCCCAATAAATTAGCCTTAAATGTCATATTTAGAATAAAAGTTATGGCAAAAATGGATATTACCTTAAGGGCTAAACCCCTTGATGGAAAAATCAAATTTAAAAGCACGCAGACAGACACCGTAATACTCCAAGTTGTAACTGTTCCTACCATAGGTTATAAAGAGGATATGGTGCTTAAGCTTTTAAAAAATACAGAGCTATTGTCTTTACCGGCTCTTGGATTTCTGAATTACAACCTTGATCCATTTATTAAAATGCTCCATAAATCCTCTGGTTTAATTCTTGTTTCAGGTAATGCTGATTCAGGAAAAACCACAACACTTCATTCCTCATTAAAACTTGTCAATACGCCTGAAAAGAAAATATTCAGTGTTGAAAATCCTGTTGAAATTCATCAAAAAGGAATTCGTCAAACAGAAATCCAAACTCAAATGGGTCTTGATTATCCTATTCTTCTAAGAGCTTTTATAAAGGCTGATCCTGATGTTATATTGCTGGGAGAGATGATGGATTATGAAACAGCAACCCTTGCCACAAAAGCTGCACTTACCGGACATCTTGTGCTTGCAGAATTTGACAGTCAAAATCTATCAGACACGGTGAGAAGAATTCTGGAAATGGGGTTAAACCCGATCCATTTTGCAGACGCTTTGAACTGTATTCTTACACAGAGACTTGTAAGGCGATTATGCGAACAATGCAGAAAACCATCTTCATACACAGTGGATATGCTTATTGATGAATTTGGAAAGAGTCCATGCGGGCTTATGGATGCTATGGATAAAAATAATATGAGCAAAATAAACAATATAGATAATGATAATAAAGCTAAGCATAGTATCGTGCTTTATGATTCAGACCCCTTCGGATGCAATTATTGCGGACATACCGGATATAAGGGACGGATTGCAATCCATGAACTTCTAATTAACAGTAATGCCATAAAGCATCTGATTAAAGAGGTGGCAGTTATTGAAACGGCAAAAGATGGTGGTAAAAGTAAACAAAGTATGTTTAAAAAGATAGATGATGCAGTAAAAAATCTGAAAAATTCCGCCGTAAAAGGGGGAATGTATTCCTTAAAGCAAGATGGATTATTAAAGGTTGTGGCGGGTATTACTGATATGTCTGAAATTAATCGTAAATGTTTATGTTAATTTTACTTTGTTTACCGTGAAAAACACATTCTTTTTTTCACGATTGAGAGTGCCAAACCCAGCCATGAGCGTTTATGCTAATTCTACTTTGTTAGGAACAACTAACAAATAGGAACAACTAACAAAGTAGAATTGGCAAGGAAATTTATGTTACACGTGAAAAGTAGAATTAATCAGGGAATGTATGTTGCACATGAATCTGCAGATTCCCAAGCAGAAACTCTTGATACCCGTACTGTATTATTCAGCTCTTTAAGACGTGATTGCAGTTTTTCGGCAATATAAATGGCAATCTGTTCAGATGATGGTTGCATGGACTCAAATGCTTCAAGTTCATTAAGATATTTGTGATCCAGATCCGTCATGATCTCCCGAACCCCTTTTTTAATATCTCCAAAATCCACAAGAACCCCTGCGGAATTTAGCTTCTCCCCTGCAACATAGACCTCAATATCCCAGTTATGTCCATGCAAATTTTCACATTTCTGTCCAACCATTGTAAGTTTGTGTGCCGCAGCAAAATGGGTCTTTACCTTTAATTCAAACATATTCGAGTTCCTCGAGTTCCTAAATTATTGTTTCCATACCCATACAGGAATTTCAATCCAGCAAAAAATTGTAGCGGGGCTGCTATAGTTTTCCAGATAATTATTAAATTGGCAAGAGTAGGGGCAATCCCTTGCGGTTGCCCTTCTTCTTAAAAATTGAGATACCAAAATATTTTTCTGGAAGTCTATATTTACATTCCTTTAAAGAGATTTCTGAGCTTATTGGATATTTTGTCTTCATTAAGGCGGTCAAATTCCTGAAGAAGTTTTTCCTGTTTTTTAGATAAACCAGTCGGAGTTTTGATACTTACCTGAATAATCTGATCCCCCCGCCTTCCACTTCGCAATGATGGAATGCCTTCTCCTTTGAATCTGAAAGTCTCTCCATACTGGGTACCTTTTGGAATTTTAAGGCTCTTTTCATTGTCCAAAGTCTGTATTGTAATTTCATCGCCAAGTGCTGCCTGGATGAAAGAGATATCTACAACACAGATAACATCTGTGCCTTCTCGCTTAAAGAACTTATGTGGTTTTGCCTGTATAAATACATAAAGATCTCCGGAAGGACCTCCAGACATACTGGGCTCTCCTTCCCCTGTAAGTCTAAGCTTGGCACCTGTATCCACACCACCTGGTACTTTTACAACTACTTTTTTAGATACCTGCATTCTGCCAGAACCCACACATTTGCTACATGGATTAGGTATTGATTTACCCTTTCCACGGCAGTATGGGCAAGTGGTTTTGACCTTGAAAAAACCCTGACTCTGGACAAATTGTCCCGAACCGTGGCACTGAGCACATGTCTCTGGCTGTGTTCCATCTTTGCATCCACTTCCATGACAGGTGTCACATATGTCGTACTTTACTATATCAATCTCTTTTTCAACCCCAAAAGCTGCTTCCATAAATTCAAGGGTCATGTCATAGCGAAGATCCGAGCCACGCTGAACTCGCTTGCCACCCCTGCCGCCTGAACTGGTAAATCCAAAAAAATCCTCAAAAATATTACCAAATCCTGAGAACATCTCCTCAAAATTCATACTATTAGAAAAATTGGAGCCTTCAAGTCCTTTATGACCAAATTGATTGTAAAGCTGTCTTTTCTGATCATCCGCAAGAACACTATAGGCTTCAGACGCTTCCTTGAATTTTTCTTCGGCTTCCTTATCTCCAGGATTTTTATCAGGATGGAATTTAATGGCAAGTTTTCGATATTTTGCTTTTAAATCATCTTTAGTCGCATCTCTGGAGACTCCAAGAACTTCATAATAATCACGTTTTTCTGACATATTTTTCCCGTTATTTTTTAGTCATATAAAATGTCATGCAATAAAGCATTTGGTTAACAGTGGAGGTATAGTAAAAAGTTTAAAATAGGCAAATTTTCAAGCTATAAACTATTGGTTTTATTGAATGTATATTTTAAACATCTGACTTTTTACTAATCCATAAACAGTATGTATAAATGGTTGTAAAAAAAGCTCTCTTATGATATCAATATCGACTTGTTACCGCGAAAACAGATTTTAATTTTCATGGCAAGAAGCTCCTTTTAAACACTGTAAACTAACTCATAATACAGGATTGTCAATAATGAGCATTGAACTTGATTTTATTAAAGATATGTTTGACAGCATTGCCCCAAAATATGATTTTCTCAATCGTTTTCTGAGTGCCGGTCAGGATATTTTATGGAGAAAAGAGATGGTATCAGATTCTCAAATCCCCAATAACAGCAGTGTACTTGATGTTGCATGCGGAACCTGTGATGTGTCATTGGAGATAAAAAAACAAAAAGGAAACACTGTCAAAATATTTGCAACAGACTTTTCACCTAATATGCTTGCTCTTGGAAAAGATAAAATTATTAAAAAAAGAGATGGCATCATGAAAAAAAATGAAACAAATATAAGTGAAAAGAATATGATTGATCTTGTTGCGGGCAACGCTCTTTTTCTTCCTTTTAAAGATGCTTTTTTTGATGCGGTCTTTATTGCATTTGGCATCAGAAATATCATGGACAAACAAGGTGCTATCAAGTCATTTTACAAAGTCCTCAAAAATGGCGGTACTCTTGCTGTGCTGGAGTTGACATCTCCACCTGAAGGTCTTTTCAGAGATATATACCTGCTGTATTTCAAACGTCTGTTGCCAACTATAGGGACGCTGTTTTCTAAGAATAGCAATGCTTACCATTATCTTCCAAACTCTGTTCTAAATTTTCCTACTCCGGAGAAATTTGCTACAATCCTTTTGGATTCCGGATTTGAAATGGTGAACTGGAAAAGAATGACATTAGGAATAGTAACTCTTTTCATAGCAAAAAAGAAACCTGCATTATAAAAACCTCGAATTAATTTAAGGTTTTATTTGATTATTCATAAATTTCAATTCCGCAATAATTGTAGCCAAGCTGCTTATATCATCAAAATTATAATTGAACAAAATTATAATTGATGCTGGAAATTCTGAAATACTGCTGAAAACTGTGGGTTGGTAGCTGGAAACTAATAGCTGGGAGCTGAAAACTGTGGGTTGGTAGCTGGAAACTAATAGCTGCTGGGAGCTGAAAACTATATCACTTGACCGCTTTATTCGGTTGAGTATAATGGCATTTATTTTTTGCAGAATCAATTTGATAAAGCAGGAGTATGGAAAATGGAAAAAAAATTTATAATGACAGCTTTTGGCAAAGACAGACCCGGAATCGTTGCAGATGTTTCAGGAATTATTTATGAAAATGGATGCAATCTTGAAGAGTCCCAGATGGGACTTCTGGCAGATGAGTTTACACTAATTCTTCTGTTATCAGGACAAGGAGAGATGCTTGAAGAGAACCTTTACAGGGATTGCAGAAGACTTGAAAAGGAAAAAGGAATTTCAGTTTTTATCCGGCCACTGGATTTTCACAGAATAGATTACAAAGCTAATGGTTTTCGCCACACAGTATCTGTTGAAGGTATTGATCAGGCAGGTATTGTCTATAAAGTGAGTAAACTCTTTGCAGAGCACGGCATTAATATCATAACTTTAAATTCTAAGACAAAACCATCTCCTGAAAGCGGTACAGCTCTTTATGTTATGAACATTGATGTGATTTTTCCCAAAGGACTTGCAAAAAATACCATTGAGCGTGAACTGGAAAATATCGGAAAAAAACTTCATGTTGAGATATCATTAGATTAATGCCGGTTTGGAACATAATCAGTTTCGCTGCAATTAGTGCAGAATTGAAAAAAGAGTAGCCTTTTTTAGATTCTAAATTGTAGAGACGCACGATCGTGCGTCTCTACTTTGTTGCAATTATTGCAAGATTGAGATTTCTGAATCATAATAATTCTATAGATTTCCAGGCAATCTACATTCTTTTGAGATAACCATTTTAATTTTTTGAGATATCTTTGTACCGAAAGCAGTCAATAGTATGATCATTAACTATACCTACAGCCTGCATGAAAGCATAGCAGATAGTGGGACCCACAAATTTGAATCCCCGTTTTTTTAATTCTCTGCTCATATTACAGGATTCTGTGGTATGTGCAGGTATTTCTTGATGGGATCTCCATTGATTCTGTAAGCTCTTTCCATTTGTGAATGACCATATGTAGTTATTGAAACTGCCGTATTCCTTCTGTACCTCAAGGAAAAGGCGAGAATTAGAAATAACGCTTTCAATTTTACTTCTGTTTTTGATAATTGCCGAATTACTTAATAATTCTTCAATTTTAGAGTATGAAAGGGTTGCAACCTTTTCCGGTTCAAAATTATAAAATGAAGATCTGTAATGTTCCCTTTTTTTAAGAATAGTGAGCCAGCTTAAACCAGCTTGGGCACCTTCTAACGTGAGAAACTCAAACAGAACTCTTTCATCATGAACCGGCACTCCCCATTCATGGTCATGATAATGCTTCATCAGTTCATCTTTACCTGCCCATTGGCATCGTTGCATCTTTTTTATCCTTATAAAAAATGTTGATTTATGTAGAACATAAACAGTTTAGCTACAATTATTGCAGGATTGAAACTCCTGAATAATAAAATAAGTATCGGATAACCATATAAAGGATCGGATAACCATATAAATGAATAAACCTAAACAACCAAAATTAGTTGCAGACTGGGAACGCCTTCACCGGATATTCATAAGACCTGAAGATGATGATTGCAAGGAGATTCTTGTAAAATATATGGAACAGATTCTTTTTGGTCTGCATGAATTTTTAAACCGGAATGTAGGAGTTACAGAAGAGATAAGCCTCAAGGAGCTGACTGCAAACTTTAAAGATACGGTTATCAATCCCGAACCTGAAAAAAAACTCGACGAGGTGATCTCAGATATAATTTCCCAAATCGCTCCAAGAGCCGTGAATGTAGCGTCTCCCTATTTTGTGGGACACATGACCGCGGCTATTCCCTTTTTCATGGTACATCTAAAAGCGATTGTGGCGGCACTGAATCAGAATGTTATAAAACTTGAGACATCCAAGGTGCTCTCTGTTCTTGAAAAGCAGGTACTGGCAAAAATCCATAGGCTTATTTATGGTTTAAATGAATCATTTTATAATG